>PBDC01000103.1 GCA_002717185.1 Rhodospirillaceae bacterium | reverse complement strand
TGGTGATGAGCGCAATCTCCGCACTGCTACTATACTGGAAAATCATACCCTGGATTGTGCGCGGCTTTGCCTGGGCAGTGCAAAAATCCCTGTCGGTTGGCGGCCCTGTCGGCTTTGGCGTAGCCGCAAACATTTTTGTGGGTATGGTCGAATCTCCGCTTCTGATCAGACCCTATATGGCAAGGCTAACTCGGAGCGAACTTTTCACGATAATGACCTCCGGGATGGCCACGATCGCCGGAACCGTTATCGTGCTCTACGCCTCGACCTTGGCGCCAGTAGTCCCAGATGCCCTAGGCCATCTGCTCGCCGCCTCGATTATCAGCGTTCCCGCGGCCGTGATGGTCGCACGTTTGATGATGCCCGAAACTGCATTACCGACGGAAGGAACAATTGGAATGGAAGACCTTCCGGATAGCGCGATGGAAGCAGTGACCCGCGGCACTTTGGACGGCGTCACCTTGCTAATTAACGTAATCGCTATGCTGATCGTCATCGTCACGCTAGTTCATTTGATCAATATGGCTTTAGGGAGCCTGCCGAACCTGTACAACAATCCGATAACCTTGCAGCGCATCCTAGGTAACGCTCTGGCACCCATTGCTTGGCTGATGGGCATTCCGTGGTCGGAAGCTGTTGCTGGCGGCGGGCTGTTAGGCATTAAAATCGTGCTAAACGAATTCCTCGCTTTCCTGGAGCTTACCGCGCTGCCAAAAGATACGCTATCACCACGCAGCACATTGATCATGACCTACGCCCTAACCGGCTTCGCCAATTTCGCGAGCCTGGGAATCATGATCGGAGGGTTGGCGACAATTGCGCCTTCCCGACGAACAGAAATCGTCCAGCTGGGTATACGTTCGATCGTTGCAGCCACGATCGCAACCTGCATGACCGGAGCAATCGTCGGGCTACTTACGTTCTAGGCTTCTTGCCGATCAGCAACTTTGCAACGCGGGGCGAGACGAACTGGTCGATATCGCCATTTAGGAAACAGATCTCCTTGACTAGGCGCGAAGAGATGAACTGATTCCGATCAGATGCCATTAAAAACGCGGTCTCAATATGCGGCTTCAAATAGCTGTTCATAGACGCCATCTGGAACTCGTATTCGAAATCTGACACGGCGCGCAGCCCACGAATCAGCATGCTCGCACCTTCCGTTTCGGCAAAATCAGTCAGCAGGCTGGAGAAGGGTTTCACATCGACCTGAACGGCGCTGCCGAAATTGCACGCTGCGATCTCGTCCTGCACCATCGCCACTCATTCCTCAATCGTGAAAACCGGTCCCTTTCCAGGGTTAATCGCGACAGCCACGATGAGCTTATCAACCATATGGGTCGCTGCGCGTGTTATAATATCCATATGGCCATTGGTGACCGGGTCGAAAGTTCCCGCATACACGCCAACACGCTGATCAGCCATTCTACTTACTCTCCCTGTATCCGAAAGTCGCCCTGGTAAATTACTCGGCCGAGACAGCGGCATCTCCATGCTCTTCTGATTCTGCATCTTCTTCATCATCGCCAGCGACATCCCGGAGACGAGCGACGGAGACGACTTCGTCATCGCCTTCAACATCAAAAAGATTGACGCCCTGAGTACGACGGCTTGCGATGCGAACGTCATCGACCGGGCATCGGATGACCTGCCCACCATCAGTTACCAGCATTATTTGGTCTGCGCTTTCCACCGGAAAAGTCGCGACGACCGTATCTTCCCGCTTGTATGTATCAATGTTGACGATGCCCTTACCGCCGCGCTTGGTTGTCCGATAATCGTAGGAGGAAGTCCGCTTACCAAACCCTTTCGCCGTCGCCGCAAGCACGAACTGTTCATGTTTTGCCAGCATCTCGAATTGTTCCGGCGGCAACGTTGGTCCGTTGCTCTGATCATTAAGGTTTTCCCCTTCCCCATCCATGCGACGTAGCGCATTCGACTGCCGTAGATAGGCATCTCGGGTATCCGTTTCGATCTCAACATGGTGCAGCATAGACATCCAGATCACATCATCCGTATCGTCCAACCTGATACCGCGCACCCCGGTCGAGGTCCGGCCACTGAACAGGCGCACGTCTGATACGGGGAAGCGAATACACATACCCCGACGTGTCACCAGCAGTACATCATCAGTTGCCGTGCACGTGCGAACCCGGATCAAGTGGTCCCCTTCGCTTAACTTCATGGCAATCTTGCCATTCGCCATGATGTTGGTGAAATCCTTCAGTGAGTTCCGCCTGACATTGCCGCTCGCAGTCGAAAGCATCACGTGCAGATGCTCCCAGCTATCCTCATCTTCCGGCAACATCATCACCGTTGAGATGGTCTCGCCTTCATCCAGCGGTAAGAGATTGATCATCGCCTTACCACGCGCCTGAGGACTACCAGACGGCAACCTGTAGACCTTAAGCTGATAAACCATACCCCGTGACGAAAAGAACAAAATGATCGCATGTGTCGAGGCGACAAAAACATCCTTTACGAAATCTTCATCACGCGTGGCCATACCGGTACGGCCCTTACCACCACGGCGTTGCGCCCTATAACTCGACAACGGGACACGTTTGATGTAGCCGCCGTTAGTAACCGTGACAACCATGTCCTCGCGCTGAATCAAGTCCTCGATATCATGCTCAAATTCGTTTGGCTCGATCTCAGTGCGCCGGTCATTACCAAACCTTTCCGCAATCTCGTTCAGTTCGTGTCGCAACACCTCCAGCAATCGTGGTCGACTGGTCAATATCTCCAAGTATCCCAGAATCTTTTCGGATAGATCCTCTGTCTCCTCAACAAGCTTGTCCTGTTCAAGCCCGGTGAGGCGCTGTAGGCGCAATTCCAGAATTGCGCGCGCCTGAGCTTCTGAAAGGCGATATCGGCCATCAACAACCTCGTGGCCCGGATCGTCTATCAATTCGATGAAAGCACCGACATCGCCAGCGAGCCAGTGTTCCGCCATCAGTCGTTCCCGTGCGGCGACCGGATCTGGCGCGGCCCTAATAAGCTCAATCACCGGGTCGAGATTGGCCAGAGCAACGAGTAATCCTGCGAGGACATGCGCCCGCTCCCGCGCCCGACGCAATTCGTAAGCCGTGCGCCGGGTAATGACTTCTTCGCGGAAATCGACAAAGGCGGCGATACCCTGCCGTAAATTCATCAGTTCCGGTTGACCATTATTCAGCGCCAACATGTTGACGCCGAAACTGGTTTGCAACGGTGTGAAGCGATACAGCTGTGCCAATACCACGGCCGCGATAGCATCGCGTTTCAGTTCGATCACGACACGGATCCCCTGCCGATCCGATTCGTCGCGCAGAGCTGAAATTCCTTCTATCGTCTTATCCTGAACGACTTCAGCGATCCGCTCTATCATCCGTGATTTATTCACTTGATAGGGAATTTCAGTGGCTATGATCGCCTCACGATCCTTGCCAAACGGTTCAATATGCGTCCGCGCCCGCATCACAACGGAGCCACGGCCCCCGTGATAAGCACCTTTTATGCCTGCTTCTCCCAGGATTAAGCCACCGGTCGGAAAATCCGGCCCCGGGATGTGCTCCATAAGTTCCTCAACTTGGATCCCAGTATTGTCTACATAGGCTAAACAAGCGTTCACCACTTCTTTCAGATTATGCGGAGGAATATTTGTCGCCATGCCAACAGCGATTCCCCCAGCACCGTTGACCAACAGATTCGGAAAACGCGCTGGCAGAACCTGCGGCTCCTGCATCGTCTCGTCGTAGTTATCGATAAAATCGACGGTTTCCTTGTCGATATCGTCAAGTAAACTTTCGGCTGACGTTGCCAGACGCGCTTCCGTATAACGCATGGCCGCTGCCCGGTCGCCGTCCATCGAGCCGAAATTTCCCTGGCCGTCAATAAGTGGAAGGCGCATAGAGAAGACTTGAGCCATGCGAACCATCGCGTCATAGATCGCCTGGTCGCCATGCGGGTGATATTTACCCATAACGTCGCCGACGATTCGCGCGGATTTGCGATAGGGACGGTTCGAGTCGTAGCCGTTCTCTTTCATCGAATAAAGAATCCGACGATGGACCGGCTTTAATCCATCCCGAACATCTGGCAGCGCGCGGCTCACGATCACGCTCATCGCGTAATCGAGATAGGAACGCCGCATCTCCTCTTCGATCGTGATTTGGGAGATTTCAGATGATGCCATGCAGGCTTAGCTCTATTGTAACTTAACGCCATATCAGGCGTTGTTAAGGAATTGAGTGCCGTATAAAAAACGACTCAAGTACTGTCGCCTCTACAGCAAGATTTTAACGAAGCGAAGGGTTTAACGCAAAACTCAAAAAAGAAGAAAGTGCAAAATATCCAATTTTGCCTTCCGCACCAGGCATCATAGTTGCTTCAAGGGAAAAATTTCGAAATCAACGACTTTTACGTCATTTTTTTTACGCAACACGACGCACAGATAACAATGTACCTAATCCGCACCTATTGGCTTTTGCACTTTTGGCCCTAAAAAGGAATTTCGTCGTCAAGGTCATCGCCGGCCCCGCCGCTAAAACCGCCGTCATTCCCACCGCCGCCAAAAGACCCACCACCAGATCCACCACCGCCCTCACCGCGGCTATCCAACATCTGTAATTCACCCCGGAATCGGTTCATAACTACTTCGGTTGAGTACCGATCCTGGCCCTGTTGGTCGGTCCATTTCCGAGTTTGCAACTGACCCTCCAGGTAAACTTTCGAACCCTTGTGTAAAAATCGTTCAGCTACGCTGACAAGGTGTTCGTTGAAAATTGCAACACTATGCCATTCGGTGCGTTCCTGCATTTCACCCGAGTTACGGTCCTTCCAACGTTCACTGGTTGCAACACGCAAGTTCGCGACTTTCATGCCACTTTGCGTGGTCCGTATTTCCGGGTCTCGACCCAAATTCCCAACTAGGATCACCTTGTTAATGCTGCCTGCCATTTTTCGTATCTTTCAAATTCTAACTAACATTTTGGAATTCATCCGCGCACCTTCAGTCTAAGCGCAATGCCATAGGATTCCCAGCGATCTCTGCTGAAAAACCAAGTATAAAGAGATACGAACAACGCCATCCAATGGCAGGATTTAGAGTCGATTCTCCCAGGTCGGACAACTATTATTGTTGACGGCGGAGCGAATTAGACCGACCCAAAACATTCCGTCCGGAACATATTGAACGCAAATGCTTACAACGATCCGCGTGCGTGGCGCACGTGAACACAATCTTCAGAACGTTGATGTAGATCTGCCGCGCGACAAGCTGATCGTGATAACCGGCCTGTCCGGATCGGGGAAATCATCGCTCGCCTTCGATACTATCTACGCCGATGGCCAGCGCCGTTACGTGGAAAGCCTGTCGGCCTACGCGCGGCAGTTCCTAGAGCTTATGCAAAAACCAGATGTCGACCTTATTGAAGGTCTCTCCCCGGCGATCGCTATCGAACAGAAGACCACGAGCCGGAACCCGAGATCAACCGTCGGTACAGTGACGGAAATTTATGACTACATGCGCCTCCTATTCGCGCGGATTGGCATCCCCTATTCACCAACGACTGGTTTGCCAATTGAAAGTCAGAGCGTTAGCCAAATGGTTGACATAACAATGGCGATGCCAGAAGGCACTCGACTTTATTTATTAGCGCCGATTGTTCGTGGTCGCAAAGGAGAATACCGCAAAGAGTTGGCAGATCTTCAGAAGCGCGGTTTTCAACGCGTCAAGATTAACGGCGAGTTGTATCTTATAGAAGATGCGCCGAAGTTGGATAAAAACTTCAAACACGATATAGACGTTGTAATTGACCGTATCGTAGTACGAGACGGACTCGAGACTCGCCTCGCCGACTCGCTTGAGACTGCCTTGGCCTTGGCTGACGGCCTCGTCTTCTTAGAAAACGCGGAAAGTGGTGATCGCACGACGTTTTCAGCCCGCTTCGCCTGTCCAGTATCCGGCTTCACGATCGACGAAATCGAACCACGGCTGTTCTCATTCAATAACCCGTTCGGTGCTTGCCCATCTTGTGATGGTCTTGGCACGACGATGCACATGGACGCCAACCTGGTGGTGCCAGATCCGAGCAACGAACTGAGCGACGCGATTGCCCCCTGGGCAAAGTCCTCTTCGCCTTACTACAAACAGACATTGGAGAGTTTGGCTAAGCACTTCAGGGTCAAGCTGACCACACCATTTAAGGAACTACCGGAGGAGGCACGCAACGCCATCCTGTTCGGCACAGACAAAAAGACCGTCCGCATGGCCTATGATGATGGGCTCCGGACCTACGAGACAAAGAAGCCCTTCGAGGGTGTTGTTCCGAACATGGAACGGCGCTGGCGTGAAACAGATAGTTCCTGGATGCGTGAGGAGTTGGGCAAATACCAGACTGTGAAAACCTGCGACAGTTGCAACGGCGCTCGGCTGAAGCCAGAAGCACTGGCTGTAAAAATCGATGGGTCGCATATCGGTAAAATCGCAGAAAGATCCATCTCAGATGCACATAGCTGGTTCGCAGACATCGAAGAACGGCTTAGCGATAAACAGAAAGAAATTGGCGCTCGAATCCTGAAGGAAATTAAGGAACGGCTTAGTTTCCTGGTCGATGTCGGCTTGTCCTATTTGACGTTAGGCCGCTCGTCGGCAACGCTGTCGGGCGGTGAAAGCCAGCGCATTAGACTAGCCTCGCAGATTGGCTCCGGGCTTACAGGCGTCCTCTACGTGCTGGACGAACCATCAATCGGCCTGCATCAGAGGGACAACGACCGCCTGCTGGCGACTTTGAAGAAATTACGTGACCTGGGCAATACCGTCATCGTCGTCGAACATGACGAAGAAGCAATCCGCGAAGCCGACTATTTGATCGATATGGGTCCGGGTGCGGGCATTCATGGGGGCCATGTTGTAGCCGCGGGATTGCCGGATGACGTTCTTCGCTGCCCAGAGAGCCTGACTGGGCAGTATCTGAGCGGCATGCGCCAAATAGAGGTTCCAAAACGTCGGCGCAAAGCGAACAAAGGACATGAACTTACAATCATATCCGCCGTTGAAAACAATCTTGACGACGTTTCCGCGTCGTTTCCGCTTGGCGTATTTACCTGCGTTACCGGCGTGTCTGGCAGCGGCAAATCGACCCTTGTCATTGACACCTTGTACCGTGCGCTTGCCCGTCAATTAAACGGCGCACGGCGTCTGCCAGGCACTCATGTTGGGATCAATGGTGTTGAACTTCTGGACAAGGTCATCGATATAAACCAGCAGCCGATCGGCCGCACACCGCGATCGAATCCTGCCACCTATACCGGCGCGTTTACTCCGATACGCGAATGGTTCGCTAACCTACCGGAAGCGCGGGCGCGAGGCTATGCACCGGGCCGTTTTTCCTTCAACGTCAAAGGCGGCCGATGCGAAGCGTGTCAAGGTGACGGTGTCATCAAGATCGAGATGCACTTTCTGCCGGACATCTATGTGCAATGCGATACCTGCAACGGAAAGCGTTATAACCGGGAAACGCTGGAAATCACCTTCAAGGAACATTCCATCGCCGACGTATTGTCGATGACCGTCGACGAAGCTGCAGAGACCTTTAAAGCAGTTCCCGCAATTCGCGACAAGATGCTTACCCTTCAAAGGGTCGGACTAGGCTATATCCATGTGGGCCAGCAGGCCACGACCCTGTCCGGCGGCGAGGCCCAAAGGGTCAAATTGGCGAAAGAACTGTCACGACGGGCGACGGGACGAACGCTCTACATTCTTGACGAGCCTACTACCGGCTTACATTTTGAGGATGTCAGAAAATTGCTGGACGTCCTGCAGGCACTAGTCGGTCAGGGTAATACAGTGATCGTGATAGAGCACAATCTCGAAGTGATAAAGACCGCGGACCATATTGTCGATCTGGGCCCAGAAGGGGGCGGCGGCGGTGGCCGGATTGTCGCTGAAGGTACACCGGAGACCGTGGCCCGTGTAGTAGAAAGCCATACAGGACGCTATCTAGCCAACCATTTGCCGAGCCTGCGCTTCGCGCAAAAACTTAAAAGTGCCTAGCGGCTTAAACGCGGGTTTGCTTTTGGATTTTGATCCCGGCACCTTCATTTGAGCTGCTGAGATACAACTTTTCTCTTTGTTGCGCCGGTCCGAATACACAATTAGATTTGCCGGATACACTTTTGGAAGCATTCTTCATCGTGGCACCTGGAGGCTAAATCGTTGCTCGTGTCCGATCATATCGCGGGGGGAGTGCCGGCTCAGGAACTGTTTTCGTGTCAACAGGCGGTCAAGCATCGGCCCAAATCAGGACAGGCACGATTAGAGTTGGCTCGCGCGTCGTTGGCGGTAGACGACCCTGCAGAAGCCGTCGAACAATGCGCCAAAGCGTTGGAACTCCAACCCAATCTGCGTGATGCCGCATGGTTATTGGCATCTCTGGTGCAGCGCTACGAAGTCAACGAAAACATCAAACTTTCTGCTGGCGGGCTCCGCGCTGCTTTGCAATTTGTCGATGTTGACAGACAAGCACTTTGCAAAGCGGCGATAGCATCTTTGAAGCACATATCCCCCCTCCTGAACGCAGTTGCCGTTGGTCAGGCCGAAGATTGGGATACGGTCGCACAGAGTTCACTGAGGGGAAAAGGGCGCAAGTTACTTCAAGACAGGCTGTTCCGGACTGCGCTCTCGCACGGTATTAATACCGATGTCGAGGTGGAATTTCTTCTGACCGCTCTTCGGCGTGCCCTTCTTGCAGAACCGGAGCGATTACGGGACCGGCCGGTATACGAGTTCGCCTGCGCACTGATTCAACAATGCGCCAACAACGGTTACGTCTTCCACACGACGGCCGCCGAACGAGAACAGGTCGACGCATTAAAAATTGACCCGGCAGCCCTATTCGAAGGCCAGGGGGACTCTGCCGGCGACCTCATGCTAGCGGGCCTCTATAAGCCACTCTCCACAATAATTGATCCCACTCTCGCTAGGCGCGGATATGATCGCATCGCACCACGAGCCTTGCGGCTGGTTATTGCGAACGCCATCACGATAGAACAGAAAGAATCCGAGATCGCAATGTCTCTGCCGCAACTGACAGCCGTAACAGATGAAATCTCGCAGCGAGTGGCCGATCAATATCGGTCGGCACCCTATCCGCGATGGCTCAGCCTTCAGGCACCAGAGCCCGGCACAGCCCGCCAAGTCTTAGGTAATTATTTCAGCGACGCAGAAATCACGTGCCTAGATACGCCCTTCGAAGTATTGATTGCCGGCGCCGGCACCTGCCAGCAAGCGTTGCATTCGGCCATTACTTATGGAAAGCAGGCGCGCGTCCTTGCCATCGATCTCAGCGCTCCAAGTCTTGTCTATGGCGCCCGCATGGCGCAGCAGCTAGGCGTTGAAAACATACGCTTTGCAACGGCTGACATCTTGGGTCTTGGTGGGATCAGCGAAATGTTCGATGTGATCGAATGCGCCGGCGTCCTGCATCATATGTCTGACCCCTTCGCCGCCTGGCAAATCCTAGTCGACAAACTGAAGCCCAGCGGCCTGCTGCAGATAGGCCTCTACAGCGAAGTGTCGCGCCAGACAATCGCCGCACTGAGCAACGACCCAGACTGGCCGGGCAGCAACGCATCTAACGAAGCGCTGCGGACCTTCAGACACCGTTTGATGCAGCGAACCCCCAGTGAACCTGGATATGAACTGACCACATCGATGGACTTTTTTTCAACGAACGATTTTCGAGACCTAGCGCTTCACGTTCAGGAGCAGCGTTGCAATTTACCAGATATTCGTGACTTTCTAGTAAGCAACGGTCTCGAATTTCGCGGCTTCATCTTGCCGCCTTCGGTGCGTCAGATGTATTGCGATATGTTTCCAGGCGACAGCATGCCTGGCTCACTGGATCATTGGTGGCAATTCGAGCAGCGAAACCCGCGCACTTTCGACGGCATGTATATGTTCTGGTGCCGATGGGAGGCAAACAGTAGGTAGGCCCGTCGCTAGGTGCTTATCCCGCCTACATTTGCAGCGCAGCGTGCAGCGCTTCGCATAATCCACAGGGTTTAGTGTCTTTCTGACAAACGACCTAGTGTTGGACAAAAATTTCATATCTTATTAGAAAAGCTACCGGTTCTGGCAATGCAATTCAGTTCTCGCTCTTTGGAATCTGCGCGATGTAACGTAGACAGCTCAGCTGCACTTTCAAACGGCTAAGATCACTACAAGCAATTCACTGGTATTTTCCTTTTTTGAAACCCCCATTGCCTAACATTTCAAACCTCCACAGTTCTATGGCGAGAAGTATCGGCGAATAACGTGAAACCGCCCCCTCAATCGAAAAATGTAAATGCCGCTGCCGTTGGCGTGGCTCTTTTCTGCCTCGTCTTCGCTTGGGGCGGTTCCTGGCCGATCATGAAGATGGTCGTAGCAGAACTACCGATCTATACGTTTCGGATGATCACCGCGTGGGGTGGCGGTGTTTGTATGCTATTAGTCGCCTTACTGTCAGAGCATCGCCTGATGCTGCACCGGAAGGATATTGGGCCAACTATACTGTGCGGTTTTCTTACGATCACGGCGTGGCTTTATTTCACGGCGCTGGCGCTGACCTTGTTGCCTGCCGGCCGTGCTGTGGTGTTGGCCTATACCATGCCCTTATGGTCTGCCTTGGCCGGCACTTGGCTCTTGCACGAACCGTTGACACGCCAGCGCATAGTCTGCCTCGCATTCGGCCTTATAGGCGTGCTCATTCTGGTTGGCGATGATATCGGCCGCCTCGGCACCGCACCCTACGGCGTCGTAGCAATACTCGCCGCGGCAGCCAGTTGGGGGCTCGGAACGGTGATGCAGAAAAGGACCGTGTGGCACTCCTCGATCTTTACGGTTGCGGCCTGGCAACTACTTTTTGGCGGTATCCCGTTTGCCGGTTTAGCCTTTTTCTTTGAAAGTAACCCTTTCGCCACGTTTACGCTGTCCGGTGCTTTGGGCATGGCCTATGTTGTTGTTGTAGCAACCGTGTTTGGTTATTGGCTATGGTTCCGAAGCATACAGTTGGTCCCTGCAGGAATCGCCTCGCTGAGCATCCTGCCAGTGCCATTCATCGGGCTCTCACTCAGCACCCTGTTTCTAGGAGAAACTTTGGGCTGGCCCGATCTGGCCGCACTGATCTGCATGACAATCGCTTTGACAGTCATTATCCCAAAGGAGCAGCTCAGCCGCCGCTAACTGTTCTGAACCAAACCCATAAAATTGTCGTAGAGGCCCCGAGCGAACCGATTAAGCGTCGGCAACACTGCCGTCATCTCGTTGTCGAGATGCCCAAGCGCTCCCAGCCCCATTACAGCTTCAAGTGACGCAGCATAGGCCGGTACACAACCCCACTCAGATACTGTCACATCCGTCACCTCGATGTGGAACTGCAAACCGTAGGCAGCACGGCCGATACGAAAAGCCTGCACCGGGCAAAGTGGACTGCTGGCAAGCACCGTGGCGCCCGGCGGCACTACTGCCACGGCAGCCGAATGCCATTGCATACAGGTAAGCTTTTCGGGCAAACCAGCGAAGATAGGGTCGCTTCGACCCGCTGCAGACAGGTCGACATTCATGATACCGACCTCCGATGCCGCAGCAGGCGCAACAGTCCCGCCCAGCGCATCGGCCAACAACTGATGCCCTAGACAAAACCCGAGGAACGGTTTGTCTTGCGCTACCCAGTCACGAATTGCAACCTTTTCAGCGATCAACCAGGGATGCAACGCCGTCTCCCAAACATCCATCGGACCGCCCATGGCCATAAGGATATCATAGCCATCCAGCGCCGGGATAACATCGCCTTCATCTAGCTCGAACGTATCCCATGCAATACCGTCTTTAATAAGAAAATCTCTAAAAACGCCCGGGTGCTCGACCCTGATGTGCTGTAGAATGAGTGCCCGCACGCGACTAGACCGGGCCAATAGAAAAGACCATGGCACCGTCCCGAAAGCATTCCAGACGCGACAGGGTCGTGTCGACGTGGTTCAGCCTATCAACCGGCACTATGTCCAACTCAAATCGCTCGACTTGGCGATCGAACATCGACCTTACAATCTTGCGAAGATCCAAGCCCTTGCCTATCAGGCGCACGCAGATGAAAAGGCAATCATGGGCGAGCAGCTTATGGATCAAATAGCCGTTTAAGGCTATTTTTCGAGCGTTGTAAGAGGCGTTTGAGACCCAATAGTAGCCACAGTTGGTAAATTGGCTAACTGTCAACTCATCCTCGCGGTAATTTTACAGACCAACGACATGGGGGTTGTTGATGTGCTGAATTTCATGCCGGTCAAACTTGTTATTAACGAATTCTAAAAACTGCCGTTGCAAAGGCTCTATCAAATGGATCGATTTGTAGGTATTCGATCTCAACGTCCAAGTCATCGTCTTCGCCAAGTTAGGTATTCAGCCAATTTAGAAAATTGTTACATACTTTTGTTTGACCGTATGATGTTCATCTAATTGCCCCTTAGCATGTTGATGATCGCAGAAAAATCGCGAGTTTCGTCGTTCGAGTTGCAAAACAAAGCGAACATTGCTTCCGCTGCCGCACCCATCGGCGTCGCCGTATCAGCATCCTGAGCTGCACCCTGCGCCAATCGTAGATCTTTCAGCATCATGGCGGCAGTAAACCCCGCCTCGTAATCACGGTTGGCAGGCGAAGCTGGTGCCGGACCAGCAACCGGGCAATAGGTGTTCAAGGCCCAACACGACGAGGAAGAGGTGGAGCAAATATCGTAAAGCATCTGCGCGTCAAGCCCCAGCTTGTCGGCCATCACAAAGCTTTCACTGACTGCAATCATTGTAGCGCCCAGGATCATATTGTTGCAGATCTTTGCTACCTGGCCATTTCCGCTGCCGCCAGTATGGACGATGTTTTGCCCCATGATGTCGAGGATAGGCTTGCCGCGCGCAAATCCTTCGGTGGATCCACCAACCATGAAAGTAAGCGTCCCCGCATCAGCGCCGCCTGTCCCACCGGACACCGGGGCGTCGAGCAATTCAAAGCCACGTTCGGCGGCCATAGAGGCCACAGCCCGCGCGGTCGAGACATCGATAGTCGAGCAGTCGATCAGAAGAGCGCCCACGTCGGCGTTGTCGAGGACCGACTCAGTGTAGACTGAGCGCACATGCCGGCCTTCCGGCAACATAGTCACAACAACATCAACCCCGCGGCAGGCAGATGCTGCGTCATTCGTAGTTTGCGCGCCGGCTTCAGCTGCGCGTGCCATAGCATCGGCGGAGAGATCGAAGGCCTTCACTTTGTGACCGGCTTTGACCAGGTTGACCAGCATCGGTCCACCCATATTGCCTAATCCGATGAACCCGATATCGGTCATTATCTTATTCTCCCTAAGATTGAAGTTGTCGCCCTTTGCGGAACTTAAACATCAAATCACCTTCGTCCAGCGTCGCGAAATAGCTGTCGACGGTCGCATCATCGACGGCCTCCAAGCTGTCCGGTTGCCAAACTGGAGTATTGTCCTTGTCCACGATCAGGGCGCGCACTCCCTCGAAAAAATCGTGTGCAGCCATGATGTGCTGGCTCAGCCGGTACTCCATCACCATGCAGGCATCGAAATCCTTTCCCCCCCCTTCTTGCAACTGGCGGCAGGCGATCTTCTGGCTGGTCGGTGACTTCCCCGCCATAACTTTCAATGTATTTTCCGCCCATTCGCCACCTTCGGCCTCCAGCGCCGCCAACACGCTATCAACGTTGTCGCCTGAAAAGGTCCGGTCGATCACCTCACGCAACCCAATCAGTGGAGCCGGACCCGGATCACTTGCAAGGTCGGTCACAACAGCATCGACTATATCTCCGCCGCGCAAACGCGCGACAAACGTATCGTGATGCGCGGTCTCAACATAGTGGTCGCTGATCCCCGCATACAAGCAGTCGGCCGCCTTCAGACGCGAACCAGTCAGCGCCAGATACATTCCGATCGCCCCAGGACAGCGCGGTAGAAAGTACGAGCCGCCGACATCGGGAAAGAGGCCGATCCCAGTCTCCGGCATCGCGAACATGGTCACTTCGGATGCGATACGTATACCCGCATGGACAGAGAGACCGACACCGCCGCCCATCGCGATGCCATCGACGAGGGCTATGTACGGCTTCGGGTAGTGAAAAACCAAGTGGTTCAGCAGGTACTCATTCCGGAAAAAGTCCCGGGTTAAGGGACCGTTTTCCTGTTTCGCATCGTACAACGCCCTAATGTCACCGCCGGCACAAAAGGCCCGGTCTCCCGCTCCGCGTACGACTACGGCGCGGACCGAATCGTCCATTGCCCAGGTGGTTAGCCGTTCGTGAAGGATTTGCGCCATCTCAAGCGTCAGCGCGTTAAGCGCCTCCGGACGGTTCAACGTGATCTCGACGACACCCCCTTCAACGGAGTAGAGAACGTCATCAATCATTCGCACAACAGCCTGCGCGCAATAATCACGCGCATAATCTCATTCGTGCCTTCCAGTATCTGATGGACCCGAACATCGCGCATATAGCGCTGTATGGGATATTCTTTGATATAGCCGTAGCCGCCATGGATTTGCAGCGCCTCGTTGCAGACCTGGAATCCAGTATCGGTAGCAAAGCGTTTCGCCATGGCACAATATTGCGTCGCTTCAGGATGTCCGGCGTCGAGAGCGCCGGCCGCGCGGCGCACCATGAGCCGAGCCGCCTCTATCTCCGTCGCCATGTCGGCTAGTTTAAACTGCAACGCCTGGAAATCCGCAATCGGACGCCCAAATTGGCGGCGCTGGATCATATGCGAGCGCGCCGCTTCCATGCAGACCCGCGCACCACCGATCGAACAAGCGGCAACATTCAATCTGCCACCGTCCAACCCCATCATCGCTATTTTGAATCCGTCTCCCTCTTCGCCAATGCGATTAGCCGCCGGGACCCTGCAATCTTCGAAGATGACGGCCGCAGTCGGCTGACTATTCCAGCCCAGCTTGGCCTCCTTCTTACCGAAACTCAGACCTGGTGCATCTTTCTCGACCACCAGACAGGAAATCCCGGAAGGTCCTTCCCCGCCGGTACGGACCATGCAAACATAAACGTCACTGGTCGAACCGCCAGAAATGAATGCCTTCGTGCCATTCAACACGTAATGGTCACCGTCAAGTACAGCCTTGGTCTGTAATGACGCTGCATCCGAGCCGGCGCCGGGCTCCGTTAGGCAATAGCTGGCGAAATGCTTCATCGTCATCAGTTTTGGCAGAAATTTCTTGCATTGTTCAACGCTGCCAAACCGGTCGATCATCCAGCACGCCATGTTGTGAATCGAGATATAAGCTGACGTCGACACACAGCCGCTCGCCAACTCTTCGAAAATGACGGCGGCATCGAGCCGCGAAAGGTCAGACCCACCATATTCCTCGCTGACATAGATCCCGGCAAAGCCGAGCGCCGCCGCTTTACGCAGTGCGTCAATGGGGAAAACACAGTCTTCGTCCCACCGTGCCGCGTACGGCTCAAACTCAGCCATCGCAAAATCGCGCGCGGTTTCCTGAAAGGCAATTTGCTCCTCGCCCAGATCCAAGTCTGCGAGTGTCATCGCGCGCTCCTTCTTCGTCAGAGCGATGATATTCGGAGACCGAGGGGAGTCAATTGCGCAAGATCGCCGCAGCTCCGTTGCTCCTGCACTGTACCCCGCGTAAAATCCTGTAAAGCTCACAGCTAGGAGCCACGCCATGTCCGGGCCGAATATCGTGACGCCGCCATTTGGGCAGGCCAAGACCGCACAAGACACGCCGTTAGCAACCGAAACACCGGGCCGATATCCGACGACGCGCATGCGCCGAAATCGCAGCGATAAATCCGTTCGTCGTCTGGTAGCTGAGAATTCGCTTTCTGTGAATGATCTGATCTGGACGATGTTTGTGGTTGACGGAGAGAACCAGCGCATACCTATCGACTCGATGCCTGGTGTTGTGCGCTATACAACCGACGTGATCGCCGAAGCGGTAAACCAGGCATACGAGCTGGGCATTCCTGCGGTGGGCCTGTTCCCCTTTACTAACCCGGACCGCAAAACGCCAGATGGTGCCGAATCGCTTAAAGCCGACAATCTCGTTTGCACAGCGATCCGCAATATTAAGGAGCAGGTGCCAGGTATGATGGTAATCTGCGATGTAGCACTCGATCCCTACACCACACATGGTCATGACGGCGTGATGGACGGCTCGACCATCCTAAACGACGAGACGGTCGAAATCCTGGTCCGTCAGGCACTTAACCAGGCGGAAGCCGGCTGCGATACCATCTCGCCGTCGGACATGATGGACGGGCGGGTCGGCGCGATCCGCCAGGCGCTAGATACCAACGGGTTCAACGATGTACGGATCATGGCCTATTCGGCAAAATACGCTTCTGGCTTCTACGGCCCGTTCCGTGACGCAATCGGCACCAAGGCGGCGCTAATAGGCGACAAACGCACCTATCAGATGGATCCAGCAAACTCCAGCGAAGCATTGCGCGAGATTGCACTGGACATTCAGGAAGGCGCAGACATGGTAATGGTCAAACCTGGCATGCCCTATCTCGATATCGTGCAACGGGTGAAGGACACGTTCGGCATGCCGACCTTCGTTTATCAAGTATCGGGCGAATACGCGATGATCAAGGGTGCGGTTGAGCGCGGCTGGCTCGACGAAAAAGTGATCATGGAATCATTATTGGGCTTTAAACGCGCGGGTGCCGACGGTGTTCTTACCTATTTTGCGCTTGATGCAGCGAAGAAGCTAAAAGGTTAGTGCCCACCGAAAATCCGCCTCGCAACGGTCTTGGCAGGAGGAGCTGTGCCCCGAATCGTGAAAACCCACATGGCCGCCAGAGCGCACTAGCAATAGCCGGAATATCAAAACCATGCCTTGGGACCAAAAATAGATCGTCGAACTCGTAAGCCATGCAGACAGTTTCCAGTAATTCTTACTGCGCTGGCGATTTTTGGTTGATATGGCATTAGCAATCCCTATAAAGCTCGCGCGGCGATCGGACAGCGTCAAAACGCCGCGTAATGTGCCTGGAAGATTCGCCGCTATGAATGCGAAAATTGCCCGATTTCTTGAAACTCATCAGCCCCCAACCCCTTGCCTTGTTGTCGATCTCGACATAGTTCGTGCGAACTACAAAGCGCTCCACGATTCCTTGCCCCAAGCGGATATCTACTACGCAGTGAAGGCTAATCCTGCCCCTACAATTCTTGAAACGCTGGTCGCCTTAGGCTCTCATTTCGATGCAGCAAGTGTAGCGGAAATCCAATTTTGCCTTCAGGCCGGAGCTAACTCCGCCAACCTTTCCTTCGGTAACACGATCAAGAAGCACCGCGATATCGCTCGGGCATACGAGAACGGTGTCGACTTATTCACGTTCGACAGTGAGCAAGAACTCAACAAACTGGCCTCTGCTGCCCCTGGCGCACGCGTAATTTGCCGCATCCTAATGGAAAACCAAGGTGCAAAATGGCCACTGTCTCGCAAATTTGGCTGCGAGCCCGATATGGCAAAGGATTTATTGATAGCCGCCAAACATGAGGGTTTGAAGCCATATGGTGTGTCCTTTCATGTCGGATCGCAGCAAATTGACCCGGGCCAATGGATCACAGCGATCGCAAAGACCGCGACCGTCTTTGCCGATACCGCCCGATCCGGAATCAAACTGGAAGCGATCAATCTGGGCGGTGGTTTTCCCGCGTGCTATCGGGACCGAGTTCCGAGTATCACCGAGTACGGCGACATCATCGGTACCGCACTTACCAAAACATTCGGCAAAACACCCCCAAGGATAATCGTTGAGCCAGGTCGTGGCATATGCGGCGATGCAGGCGTGATCCGGTCAGAAATCGTACTTATCTCGCGCAAAAGCTATGACGATGAAACACGCTGGATCTACCTGGATGTTGGTAAGTTCGGTGGCCTTCCCGAGACAACGGAAGAACGTATCCAGTACCGCATCCGCACGCACCGCGACGGCGGTGTGACAGGTCCCGTCGTCCTTGCGGGCCCAACCTGCGAGGAGTTGGACATCCTTTACGAAAGGGCAGCTTACGAACTGCCTTTAGCACTCGAAATCGGTGATGAGATTGAGTTCTTAAGCGCCGGCGCCTACACCTCGACCTACGCTTCGATCGGATTCAACGGCTATCCGCCTCTCGACGAATACTATATTTAGACACAACCTAAAAAGCCTGGCCATAGAAGGCTTAGCGCGCACGTTCCGATCGATGATTTTCAGCGGTGGCCACTTCGATCGTTAGCGAGGCTTTGAGAAGACCGATAGTGCAATTAGCTCCCTTGTCTGACTTTTTGAGCATAGAAGTGTTCGTCAGGGTCGAAACCTTTTAGCCCAGGGGTCCTTTAAGGAGTAGAGCAACCTTTTCAGACTAAAAACCTTGTTTCGAGCGAAATATCACAGAGGGTATTCGCGGCCGAGTCCCGTGCGCAAAAATAACGTGCCCTTACCGTGTAACCGGCGACTGATCATCCTGCTACATTGCGAGGACATGGACCAAAGCAACCTGTCGCCCGCCCCATATTTACTGCACGCAATTAGAGAGCCCTTGTGTTGTATCAGGATCTTCCCAAAGTAAATCGTAAGAACAGATAGTATGAAAAGGCAGAAATTGAGAGGAAACAGCCTGCCAGACACGTCAGATACGAGCATGTATTGGCATTGGGAGGATAGAAAAATCGATAACGACGCCTATTTCTGCGGCATTACCTGGCGCCGCTTTGTTGCTTTTTGCATCGATTTCGTAATTATCAGCCTTGTTTTTACCGCGCTCAGCTTCTTGATCGTACTCTCGTTAGGCCTATTTGCCGCTTTGTGGTCGCTATCTCCCCTCGTACCTATCGCTTATCACTCGTGGATGATCGCAGGTCGCCGCTCGGCTACCATTGGTATGCAGGCAATGAAAGTCGAAGTCAGAACCATAGACGGCAAGAGACCATCCCTACTGCAAGCGTTCGTCATGACCGCGTTGTTCTATTTGAGCGTAGCATTCCTAACGCCGTTAATTCTGATGATTGCTCTTTTCAACAAACGTGGCCGGTGCGTGCATGACTTTCTCTCAGGCACGGCCATCATTTTGACCGATCCAAACCTTTGACCCGATATTATCGGGCGCGTAACATTTTGGCTGATGACCAGCCAGCGTAAACCAAGCTTGTTCACGTTCTTTCGCTCCGGACCGATGCCGTGCCCCTATCTGCGCGGCAAGGTGGAACAGCAACTATTCACCGACCTTTCTGGGTTGGGAGCACAATCCAGGTACGAAATCCTATCTCAGGGCGGATTCCGGCGCAGTCACCACATTGCCTATAGACCAGCCTGCCGCGGCTGCAATGCCTGCGTTCCGGTTAGGGTCGTTGCTTCAGAGTTCCGTCTAAGCCGCAACTGGCGACGTATTCTCAACAAAAACGCAGACCTCACTGTCGACGACAAGGGCACGTTCGTCAGCAACGAACAGTTTTCACTTTTCTCTCACTATATGAAGTCGCGTCACGATGGTGGCGACATGGCGCGCATGAACCGCAATGATTATTTCGAAATGGTCGTCTCTAGCCCCGTTGAAACAAGTGTTCTGGAATATAGGGACCCGGAAGGTTACCTAGTGGCAGCCTGTCTAACGGACCGTATCGCCGATGGCTATTCCGCCGTCTACAGTTTCTTTGACCCGACCCTGACGCGGCGCAGTCTCGGCAGTTACATCGTCCTCTCGCTTATCGAACGAGCCTGCGCGGAAAGCCTGCCCCACGTTTATTTAGGCTTCTGGGTCGCGGACAGCCCAAAGATGCACTACAAGATCCGCTTCCGCCCAATCGAAGGATTCGGCCAAAACGGCTGGTACCGCATTCCAAATAATCCGGTATTGCCAAACGTAAATCAGACGGATTAAGAGAACCGGTTGTTGCGAGGGAAGCCTTTTGGTGGAAGCCTACCGGCCTGCCCCCGTTTGCCAACCCATTCACGCAGTTGTGTTTCCTTTCGAGTACGTTCACCCGACTTCCATTGCAACCCATCAGCCTGGTTGAAAACGACAGCATCGGAAAGGCCGCCATCCTTGCAGCGTTGCAGGATAACGCCACGGCCGCGGGTCATCTCCGGCAATTCACTCAAGGCAAATATCAACAGTTTCCGGTTATCCCCAATTACAGCAACAGAATCACCGTGGACCGACACACAGACCTTAGCCTCATTGCTGCCGGACACGTTCAGCACCTGTTTGCCCGCCCGAGTTTGCGCAAATACCTCTTTCTCCGTAACGACAAATCCGCGCCCGTCGCTGGATGCGATCAACAGCTTGCGGTCCGGTTTAAAGATCTGCAACGCCACGATGTCATGATCACTCTGCATGTCGAACATTAGTCGAAGCGGTTCGCCGAAGCCTCTGCCGCCGGGCAGCTTGTCGACCCCAACCACATAAAAGCGACCGTTCGTACCGAAAACCAGTAGCTTATCAGTCGTCTCCGCATGGAAAACAAACCTTTCGCCATCACCTTCCTTGTAACGCACTTCGCCAAAGTCTTGCAGGTGACCACGAGCGGCACGAATCCAACCTTTCTTTGAACAGACTACCGTTACCGGTTCCCGATCGATAATTGCTTCCAGAGGAATGACAACGCTGGACGGCGGCTCACCAATCTCCGTCCGTCGCTTTCCAAGTTCGGTTTTTTCACCGAACATTTTGCGCATTTTTAATATTTCATCACCGATCGCCGCCCAGCGTAGCTTTTCGTTGCCAAGCAGTTCCTTGAGGGCCGCCTTCTCCTTGGTCAGCTTCTTATGCTCGGAGCGTATCTCCATTTCTTCCAGTTTACGCAGACTGCGCAACCGCATATTTAGAACTGAATCGGCCTGTAACTCATTCAGCTTAAACCGCTTCATCAGGGTGGCCTTGGCATCGTCCTCCTCACGAACGATGCGGATGACCTCATCCAAATTCAGGTAGGCAATAAGATAACCATCGAGAACATCTAGCCGATGTTCGATCTTACCAAGCCGAAAATTTGTGCGGCGGATCAGAACCTCATGCCGATGTTCGAGGAAAGCCTGCAGCACCTCCTTCAGGTTCATCACGCGCGGCACCTGATCCGCATCGAGTACGTTCATATTTATCGAAACGCGGGTCTCAAGATCAGTCTGGCGGAACAGCGATTCCATGAGCACCGAGGGGTCGACATTACGGCTCCTGGGCTCCAGAACCAACCGTACCTCCGTCGTCGACTCGTCCTGGATATCGTTTAGCATTGTCAGTTTACGCGCATGCATCAGCTCGGCGATCTTTTCGATCAGCTTGGATTTTTGCACCTGGTAGGGAATTTCAGTGATGACAACCTGGTAGCCGCCGCCCTTCACCCTTTCGGTGCCCCACTGCGCCCGGAGCCTGAAACCACCGCGACCCGTTTTGTAGGATTCCAGGATACTGTCTTTCGCTTCCACAAGAATGCCGCCTGTTGGGAAGTCAGGACCAGGGATCAAATCTACCAGTTTGCCGATGGTAGAATTTGGTCGTTTGATCAGGTGCAGCAACGCAGTGCAGATTTCACCTACATTGTGCGGTGGGATATTCGTCGCCATACCGACCGCAATTCCTGCTGCGCCATTAGCCAGCAGATTTGGGAAGTTTGCCGGCAAGACGACAGGTTCGTCGCCTTCGCCGTCATAGGTCTCGCGAAAGTCGACAGCCTCCTCGTCAATACCTTCGAGCAGCACTTTCGCGATCTCGGTTAGACGTGCTTCCGTGTAGCGCATGGCGGCAGGGTTATCGCCATCGATATTGCCAAAGTTGCCCTGCCCATCGACCAACGGGTAGCGTACTGCGAAGCCCTGAGCCAATCGCACCATCGCGTCGTAGATCGCCGCATCACCATGTGGGTGATACTTACCCATGACGTCACCGACGATCCGCGCACATTTCTTGAAGCCAGTAGACGGATCCAGGCGCAGTTCACGCATCGCATAAAGCATGCGCCGGTGGACGGGCTTCAGCCCATCGCGCACATCCGGAAGTGAACGCGACATGATGGTCGACAGCGCATAGGACAGGTAGCGCTCGCCGAGCGCGTCGGCAAAGGGTGTGGGCCGGATATCACCGGCTTCGAGATGCTGGGACATTACGATACACTTTTACAATATCAGGGGTTCCAGAAGTCTAATACCCGCTAAATATAGTGTCAGCACCCGACATCGGGAAGATTCTTTTCAAACATGTGGCGCATCAAATTGATGAACCGTTCTCGAGCGTCGGGCAACCGCCGGTCCTGTGGTTGGAATACATAACGATCAAGGAAGTAACCGGTCAGTCGCAACCCATCTAAAATATTAGCACTACTCGCCTCCGTTCCTCCAATCAGGAACTCTGGCAACTTTAGCAACTTGTCGCGATAAGGTGCACCAGCATCACGTGCAACCGCCTGCCCGCTGCGCGGAGAAACGTATATCAAATCATCGGTCACGCCGGTGGCTGCGCAGGATGTCAGATCTAAGCCAAAACCGAGTTCACCCAGCAGACCGAGTTCCCATTCCACATATCGAGCAGCGAATTCATCACGTTCGAGATCGTGTACCAAATGCAAGGTATCGGAGAAAAGCTGAGGGAGCGCCTCTCGCTCGGCGAGGCAATTGTCCAGTATCGCGCAGAGCGACGTCAAGGCAGCCAATCGATCCGCCCGATCGAGCAACCGGGCAGAATAGCTGGTCTCCAGTTCAACCGTGTAGCTGCCGAGATGTTCCTCTAGACGCGCGCGCCATGTCAAAGCGACGAGATTACCCGGCTCCATCACGCCGCGCCGCCGCCGCGACTGTCCTCCACGCACGAGACCAGCATGCTGCCCATGCGCCTCACTCAGCACCGACAAGACGACGGATGACTCGCCATGTCGCCGGGCAGACAGAACTATGCCGTGATCCGTCCATTCCATGTCGAGATCTTACCCCATCAAACGCCTCACGTTTAACAAAGGCGTGTCACTAGTGTCGGTGATTGCGTAGTATAAATACACAGATACAAACAAACGGAATGCAGTCATGAGCGAAGGTCACGATCATTCACACCTATCGGATACTGAACTCCGCGTACGCGCCCTTGAATCGTTACTCACGGAGAAGGGCCTCGTCGACCCGGATGCCCTCAATGCGATCGTCGATCGCTACGAGAATAAGGTCGGCCCGCGCAACGGCGCCAAAGTAGTTGCACGAGCCTGGATGGATCCAGAGTTCAAGAAATATCTACTGGAAGATGGCACCGCGGCGATCGGCTCTCTTGGTTACCTAGGCAGTCAAGGTGCAGATATGGTTGTACTTGAGAATACTGAAAAGGTGCACAACGTCACGGTCTGCACACTTTGTTCTTGCTATCCATGGCCCGTGCTGGGTCTGCCACCAGCATGGTTCAAATCATTCCCCTACCGCGCCCGACTGGTGAAAGAGCCCCGCGCTGTGCTGCAGGAATTCGGGCTAAAGTTGGATGACGATATTGAAGTCCGTGTCTGGGATAGCACAGCGGAGTTGCGCTATCTGGTACTGCCAGAACGACCGGCCGGCACTGATAATATGTCAGAGGAAGAACTCACCGATATAGTCACACGAAACTCCATGATCGGCACCGAAAAGGTTGCCTCGCCATCGGGAGGCGCATGATGGACGGCATTCACGACATGGGCGGGATGGACGGCTTCGGCCCGATCCCCATCGAATCAAACGAACCCATCTTTCATGCGACTTGGGAGGGCCGCGTCTACGCTATCAACACAGCCATCGGTGTTTGGGGTAAATGGAACATCGATGCGGGCCGGTATGGGATAGAGGTCCTAGACCCAGCGCTCTACCTGCAATCGAGCTACTACGAACGCTGGCTTTATCGGAACGAAAACCTAATGGTCGAACATGACCTGATTACGCAAGACGAGTTGGACAGCGGAAAAGCGTCTGGCGGTAACAGGTGGACGCCACCAGATGCGGAGGAGATCTTCGAGAAACAGCGGAAAAGCCGGTCTTTTCGCGTTGACGCGGATATTGCGCCAAAATTCGAAACGGGTGATATCATTACGGTGCGCAATATCCACCCTAAAACCCACACGCGGATCCCGCGCTATGTGCGCAGCAAACGGGGCGTGATCGACCGCGACCATGGTGTGTTTATCTTCCCGGACACGAACGCCCAGTTCCAGGGAAAAAACCCACAGCGTGTCTACAGCGTGATGTTTACGGCGCAGGAACTTTGGGGACCGGATGCGCCAGCGCAGGACAAGATCTTTCTCGATCTGTGGGATGATTATATGGACCCAGCATGAGTATCCCATCACGAGAGCTACTCCCCTCTCTACCACGCGACGAGGAAGGCCCTATCTTCAAAGAACCCTGGGAAGCTCAGGCTTTTGCGATGACACTGCGCCTGCACGATGGCGGACATTTTACTTGGCCCGAATGGGCGGCGTGCCTCGCCGAGGAAATCAAGGCAGCGCAACATGCGGGTGACCCCGATTTAGGGGATACTTACTATTTGCATTGGCTGAAGGCGTTGGAAAAAATCGTCGCACGGAAAGGTCTGTTGAGCGCTTACGAACTGAGCTGCCGTAAGGATGCCTGGAACCGCGCCGCACACGCGACGCCGCATGGCGAACCGATTGAGCTGGCTCTGGACGACTGAAAATACCTGGAGTCGACCGGGCACAGGACTACCCGTCCCACGATCTGGATGAATAGATCCTGAGACGCTTCGTGTGGCTCTAATCCGTAAAACAAAAAAATCTATCAAACGATATTTTTCGCGCCTCCTTATGGCATCCAGTAACCGCGTTTCCGCTATTGGCCAGGATTATGTCGCCGCGCATACGCGTCGAAATTGTCACATCTGTTAATTTTGATGCAGTCGAAGATAAACACGCTGCGGAAATAGGTTCCATCTCCGTTGCTTATTCGACGAAAGATACCCATCGCTTTCGATCTTTGTTGTGAGCTCGGACGAAATGTCATTATTACCTCGCTTGACCCAACCCGCCGCCGTGACATTATCCTTGCGAAGAGATTTCACGAGGAGGACGATATGGCAGAACTAGCCGCAACCGAAACCATGCACGGCGACAGCCCAGCACACGCAGCCCGATTGCTGATCCGCAACGGTGCTCACAACGGACATACGGCGGGTATGGCACCCGGCTATGTACAGGCGAACTTGGCGATCATGCCTAAGGATTACGCGCATGAATTTCAAACCTTCTGTCAGTTGAACCCGAAGCCGTGCCCAATGCTGGCGATCGGCGAAGCAGGCTCACCCCATATACCTACACTCGGTGAGGACCTAGATCTCCGCACCGACCTTCCTGGCTACCGAGTTTTCGAGCACGGCAAAGAAATCGCTGTTACGGACGACGTTACGGAATATTGGCGCGATGATCTCGTCGCCTTCCCGCTCGGCTGTTCCTATTCCTTCGAGGATGCATTGCTGCGAGATGACATTCCGCTCCGACATTTTGAGCGTAATGAGTGCGTCGCAATGTATGTAAGTAATCTTGAGACCAAACCGGCGGGCCGCTTCCATGGTAAAACCGTCGTCTCGATGCGCCCACTCAAGCCGTCGGACGCGATCAGAGCTGTTCAAATAACTAGCCGGTTTCCAAACGTACATGGAGCGCCAGTCCATATTGGACTGCCAGAGATACTCGGCATCGACGATATCGAGCAGCCAGTATTTGGCGGCGCGCCGCCACGGATGAAAAAAGACGAAATTCCAGTGTTCTGGGCTTGCGGGGTCACTCCTCAAGTTGCGATTGAGCAGGCCAAACCGCCTTTCTGTATTACCCATTTGCCCGGTTGCATGCTGATCACCGACCTGAAGAACAGCCACCTATCGATTATATAGTGCAGATCAATTCGGGAAATCGAGGCCGAGCGCATGGTAGTGCTCGGTCTTGTCTTTCCAGTCGCGCCGCACCTTGACGTGAAGGAACAGGTGCACCTTGCAGTCAAACATCGCTTCAAGTTCTTCGCGCGCGGCCGAGCCGACTGCCTTGATACGCTGCCCACCCTTACCAAGCACCATACCCTTGTGACTGTCCCGCTCGATAATTATGACAACCGCGATGCGGGCACTACCGTCCTTCAAGGTCTTCCAGTCCTCGGTTTCAGCGGTTAGCGCGTACGGCAGTTCTTGATGCAATTGTAAAAAAAGCTTCTCCCGAACGATCTCCGCGGCCATTAAGCGCATCGGCATGTCCGAAAGTTGATCCTCCGGAAACATCCACACGCCCTCGGGCAAACTGGCCCTTAAATAATCAGTTAGATCCGCGACCCCATCACCATTCAATGCAGAAATCATGAAGGTTTCACGGAAGTCACCGGCCTCATTGATCTCCTGCGACAAAGCCAGCAGTTTCTCGCGTGGCACCTGATCTACCTTGTTTAATACGAGAACAGCATCAGCTTTGATCTGTTTGATAATGCGCCCTGCATTGGCATCAAAACCCCGCTCGCTATCCACGATCATCGCCAACAAATCGGCATCCGCCGCCCCTTTCCACGCGGCGTCGACCATCGCTCGATCTAACCGCTGGCGCGGCGAAAAGATACCCGGGGTATCGACGAAAACAAGCTGGCTACGACCGCTGATGACGATACCTAGCACGCGTGTGCGAGTGGTTTGCACCTTCGGTGATACGATCGATACCTTCGCGCCAACGATGCGGTTTATAAGGGTCGATTTCCCCGCATTCGGCGCGCCTAGGACGGCGATAAATCCAAATCGCATTACATCATCCATCGGTTCGCACCATATTCAGCAGTGATCCCGCGGCCGCCTGCTCTGCCGCGCGACGAGTCGACCCGATCCCAATCGCTTCCAACCCTTCGGCAACTGACACAGCAATAGTGAACGTCGGGGCGTGATCAGGGCCCTCGCGATGGGCTATGCGGTAGGATGGGAGTGGCATACCACGGCCCTGCGCCCACTCCTGTAACTCCGTTTTCGGATCGAGAGGCGGCTTGCTGGATCGCTCCATCCGTGCCTGCCAATGTCGGCGGATAAATCGTGCCGCCGCGGTTAGACCTCCATCGAGATAGAGCGCAGCAATGACGGATTCGCAAACATCCCCCAACAAAGAAGGGTTTTCACGGCCCCCGGCCTCCGCCTCGCCACTGCTCATGACGATATGCGGGCCAAGACCAATCTCACCGGCGACTTCAGCTAGCGTCTCGCGCCGAATGAGAGCCGTTGAACGGCGCGCCAACTTTCCTTCGTTTTCATTCGGAAACCGCTCGAACAGCATTTCCGCCACGACAAGCGACAGGACCCGGTCACCAACGAATTCCAACCGCTCATAGGTAGCAGACGGATCGGTCACGGCACTACCGTGGGTCAAGGCCTTGTGGAGAAGCTCTCGATCTTGGAATTCGTATTGCAACAACATGTCGACGCTGCCTGTCATCGCAGACCGCCTGTCTTTAGACTAGTCGATTCCATTTAAGAGCCGGCTATAGCGAACCGTCATTGGCCATTTCCAGATTTCCCAGATCCGGGCCTTTCCATTGGTCGAATAGAACAAAAACTCCGCCCTGCCGACCAGATTATCTGCCGGTACGAAACCGACATGGTCCAACACACGGCTGTCCAGTGAACTATCACGGTTATCGCCCATTGCAAAATAGTGCCCCTTCGGCACTGTGTAGACAGGCGTGTTGTCCAACTGACCGCGATCGCCTTGCGTTTCGATAATCCGGTGAACCTTCCCGCCGGGCAAGACTTTCTCATACTGCAACGCAATACTCTGCCCCGAGGTGTCCCCCGGGTAGTCGTGTATTCGACGCCGTTTAACAGGCTTGCCATTTATGTGTAAAATACCAGAAGTAACCTGTATACGGTCGCCTGGCAATCCAACGATTCGCTTTATGTAATCCGTAGCATTGTCCAGCGGTAGCTTGAAAACGGCGACGTCACCACGCTCCGGCTGACTTTCAAAGATGCGCCCTTTAAAGAGTGGCGGGCTAAATGGCAATGAATGCCGGCTGTAGCCATAAGAATATTTTGATACAAATAGATAATCGCCGACTAAGAGTGTCGGAATCATTGAGCCGGATGGGATATTGAAGGGCTCGAATAGAAAGGTGCGCACGACAACCGCGAACAAGACGGCGTAAGCGACAGTTCGCACGGTTTCGCGAATAGCACCCAATTTCGTTTCGGCCTCAACGTTGGCGCCGTTGTCAGCCCTAGAATTTTTTGACGCCATATCCGGCCTTCCCGGGTTTCTCGCGCGGTTTTATGGTCGGCGCCACTCAATCCTGTCAAGAGCGTACACGGCGTAAAGGGACTGCGCTATGCTTCCAAAGAGTTAGGAATGGCATATATGATGACAACTGCATTGGCTAAGCCAGATTCGTCAGTGAGCGACAATTCGACCTGCGCGCGCATACCGTCCGGCGTTAGTTTTTGCACGCGCGCCAACGCCCCGCCACGCAGTTCCAAAGTCGGCTTGCCCGACCGCAGATGGATAACTTCCATATCACGCCAATAAACACC
>PBDC01000102.1 GCA_002717185.1 Rhodospirillaceae bacterium | reverse complement strand
CGCGCCACTTTGTCGACAGACGTCGAGTGGGGACAGCCAGAGGACTAAGTGAATGTGGCCGAAGGTAACTCGATTTGGCGTCGAGGGGCTATATTGGACTTAGACTGCGGCGCAGTCCCAGCTCAGCCTGTCCTGCGCCCGTGATAGCGGATTGCTCTGCCCTCGCCCGCTTCGTTACGGACTGCGGCGTTCTGCGCAACAAGATTCGAGCCGCGAAGAAGTGACCTTCAGGTTCTTAAATTTACCCCCTAAAATCCCCGCAATTTCCCCGCAAAAAAACTGTCCCATAGGGGCCTCTGCAGTCCCCGCTTGGCCCCTCTGGATAGGGCGGCGCTATTGCGCTGCAGACATTTGAGTTGGAGGTCCTGTATGAACCGTCATAACCCTTGGTCTTTCCGAATGCGGCGAGACTGCTACAATGTCCACCCGAGGGGACCATGGCCCTCGACAACCCGGAAGCGCCGGCAAGTGAGGTCTCCTTGAAATTCGGCATCTGCGTCATGGCTAATATTGACGAGATCGGTTTTTTTACCCATGCCGAAAATCTCGGCTACGATTCGGTCTGGGTGACCGACAGCCAGATGCTGTTCTCGGACTGCTACGCGGTGCTAGCGCTGGCGGCGCAGGCCACGCGGACGCTCCGCCTCGGGCCCGGAACGGCAATCTGTGGCACTCGGATCCCGCCGGTACAGGTGGCAGCGATGGCAACCTTGAACCGGTTAGCGCCGGGACGGGTCCACCTTGGCATCGGCACCGGCAACACGGCGATGCGAACGATGGGCCAGAAGCCGATGCGGATTGCGGACTACCGAGAATATCTCCAGGTCTTAAGCGCGCTTCTTCGGGCCGAGACGGTGGACTTTAGCTTCAATGAAGTGAGCCGGCCGATTCGGATGCTGATGCACGAGACTGAATATATCAACCTGGTGCCGAAGATCCCACTTTACGTCTCCGGCTTCGGCCCCCGCGCCATGTCCTTGGCCGGGGAATTCGGCGATGGTCTGGTCTTCGCCATCCCGCCCCGAGGCGTCGCCGTTCCGGAGGCGCTTGGCCATGTACGCCAGGGTGCCGCCCGGGCCGGCCGCGGGCTCGACGGTTTCTTAAATTGCGCGCTTGCAAACATCGCCCTGCTGGAGCCGGGCGAAGCGGTTGACTCAGAGCGGATCATCCGCCTGGTCGGCCCCAACATCATGGCTAGCGTCTATTATTTCTATGACGAAGTGCACGAAAAGGGCATCGACCCCCCAGACTTTTTAAAGCGAATTTGGAAACCTTACTGCGAACTAGTGGCCAATCATCCGCCCCAAGAACGCCATTTCAGAACCCATGAATTCCACTACACCCACCTCCACAAGAGCGAAGCGGAATTGATCGACGCCGAACTCATTCGGGCGACCTGCCTTGTCGGCGGTGCCGAGCAACTGATTGAGGAAATCGCCGAGTTGGAACGCCAGGGCCTGCAGGAGTTGATGTTTGCCACCGGGGTCGCCGCCAAATGGCATTTTGCCCAGGAATTTTCGCGCCAAGTCATGACTAAATTCTAGGGCGCTTTTTGACACATCCTAAGCCGCCCACACCCCTATCCCGGCCCCGCTCGCAACGCTTACCCAGCTCTATGGGCACCGTTCGTCGTCGTCGGTAGAGGGGGGATTAGACATCCGCGAGTTTTATAGGGTCTTGATTTATATGCCTCCGCTGCGAGGAAGGACGCAGTGCAGGAGCCATGGTGACGGATGCTAGATCTTATCTAGAATGCCGGCTTACGAATTATGCGAGAGCTAATCTTCAAGTTTGAGCTAAACCAAGTTAGCTCACCCTGTCCCCCAATCATCAGACGTCTTGAATGGCGCGCCAAACCGCATTTGGAGTCATGGGCATGTCAATGTGTCGGACGCCGAGATGCCAAAGCGCATCTACCACGGCATTTCCGAGCGCCGCCGGCGGCCCGATCGTGCCGCTTTCACCGCCGCCCTTGCAGCCGATCGCGTTGTGTGGTGTTGGCGTTTCCTGCTCCGTAAAGCGAATGAATGGGAGATCAAGTGCCCGCGGCATCGCGTAATCCATGAACGAACCTGTGAGAACCTGTCCCGTAGCGTGGTCCATCGTAACCTCTTCCATCAGTGCCTGTCCGACGCCTTGAGCAACGCCGCCATGGACCTGCCCTTCGAGAATCATCGGATTGATGACAGTGCCACAATCGTCGGCAGCGCAGTAATCGCGCAAAGTTACCTGCCCAGTTTCGACGTCGACGATCACCACGGCGAGATGGATCGATGAAGAATAACTACGATCGAATGGATCGTAGAAAGCCGTTTCCTCGAGCCCCAATTCAACCCCTTTGGGATAGACCGCACCATGATAGGCAGCCTCGGATATTTCGGCGAAGGAGATCGCCCGGTCGGTTCCGGACACACGGTAGCGGCCACGTTCTTGTTCAATATCGGCCTCGGCGCATTCCAACAGATGCGCTGCCACCTTGCGGCATTTTACGACAATAGCATCGGCCGCTTTCACCACCGCCATTCCGCTGGTTACGGTCGAACGCGAGCCCCAAGTGCCGTGACCATAGGGCGCGCGGTCGGTATCGCCTTCGACAACTTCGATGTCCTCGACCGGGCAATTCAACCGGTCGGCGGCGATCTGGGCAAAGGTTGTCGCGTGCCCCTGGCCGTGGCTGTGCGACCCGGCGAAGACCGTCACTGCACCGGTCGGGTGGACGCGGACAATCGCCGAGTCCCAGCCTCCGGTCTTGCGCCCCATACCCGCCGCTGTTTTGCTCGGTGCGCCGACGCTATCGATCCAGGCGGCGATACCGATACCCATCAGGACGCCGTCGGCGCGAAGCTTGGCCTGTTCGGCGCGCAGTCCGTCATAGGAAGCGAGCGCTTTGACCTTGGCCAGCAAACCAGGTGGGTCGCCGCTGTCATAGGTTAGGTTGACCGGCGTCTTGTAGGGAAATTCGTGGCCTTGAATAAGGTTGCGGGCGCGAATTACAGTCGCGTCTAGCCCCATTTCTCGCGCTCCGTTTTCAAGCAGCCGCTCGAGCACGAAGACCGCTTCCGGCCGTCCGGCGCCCCGATAGGCGTGAACAGGACCATTATGGGCATGTGCACCTCGGACGCGGCAATATAGCGTCGGCGTTTTGTACAACCCTATCATCACGCTGCCGTAGAAATTGGCCGGTATGCTAGCGCCACGATGAGTCTGGTAGGCGCCGAGGGACGCGATCGTATCAACGTCGATGCCGAGGATCAGGCCGTTTTCGTCGAATGCCATGCGGCAACTTGTAGAATGATCTCGGCCGTGGGCGTCGCTCAGCAATCCTTCGTTGCGCGTTGCCGTCCACCTTACCGGCCGGCCAGTGAGTTTCGAAGCCCAGAGAATTAACGGGTCTTCCGGATAATCGACCACTTTCATGCCGAACCCACCGCCGACATCCGGGGAAATGACGCGGATCTTATGTTCGGGATGTTTCAGCGTATATTCCGCCAGAGAGCGGCGAAGCATATGCGGCGATTGATGCGTCGCCCAAAGCGTATACCGGTCGTCATAGACGTCGTACTGACCGAGCGCGGCGCGCGGTTCCATCGAATTCGCCGTGACCCGGTTGTTGACGAGGTCGAGCGACGTGATGTGGTGTGCCGAGGCGAACGCCTCTTCGGTACGTGCCTTGTCACCGGCTTCGACCATAAAGAACATGTTAGAGTCGAGTACGCTGTGCACTTTTGGTGCATCCGCGTCCAGGGTTCGCGCAGTTTCCGTCACCGCTGGCAGAACCGCGTATTCGACCTCGACCGCCGCCGCGGCATCGAGCGCCTGCTCACGGGTTTCCGCGACTACCATGGCAACCGGATCACCAACGAAGCGGACATCGTCGTGGGTCAAGACAGGATGGGTAATATGCGCGCGGTGCACACCATCCGCCGATTTCACCGGCGACAGCATCGGCAGGCGGCCATGGCCGCTGTCCGTCCAATCCTGTCCGGTGACGATTGCCAGCACGCCCGGCATCGAAGTCGATGCTTTGCGGTCGATCCGCACAATTCGCGCATGCGCGTGGGGTGAGCGCACAAAGGCCGCATGGGCCACGTCGCTAACCCGTACATCGTCTACATAACGGCCGTTTCCGGTCAGGAACTTCAAGTCTTCATGCCGCCGCAGCGGTTGGCCGATATAGGGGTTCATGGATCCAAATCTCTAAAAGATAATGTCCGCGGTACCAGTTGGAATATGGCGCGCAGTCCGCATCGCGATCGCATCCCATTTATTTCCGCCGTCGGAGCCGGCACGGTTGCGGACATAGAGGCTCGAAATGTCCTGCGTGTGCTCGGTGAGCGGGCGTTCGCGCTGTTCCCAGACCCGCAGACCGTCGAGAAGGTCGTCACCGGCCTCGTCGATCGCCACCGCGAGGCCGAGTGCGTTCATGATCGCGCAACCTGCGCCCTGGCCCAGTGTCGGCGGCATTGGGTGCCCGGAATCGCCGATCAGCACGGCGCGCCCGACCGACATGCGATCGAGTTTAGTCATCTCGTAACTATCGAAGCGGCCCTGGTCGTCGATCCGGTCAAATATATGGGCTAGATGGGGAATTTCCTGTTTCCAGACTTTCTTGTTTACCGGAATGGCGCGTGCTTCGTCGTCTTCCTTATGCACCATCATCGCCAGGTACAAATCGTTCGCATCGCAAGGCGTGTAGAGAACTTTTAGGCGCGGCCCCCAGAAATTGATGACGTAGTCCGGGTTGGTTTCGGTCAAGTCCTGGTCGCCGCGCGGGACAAGGATACGAATCACGCCGTGGGTGAAGGTCGTCCGCTCGGTCTTGACGCCGAGGGATTGGCGAACTTTCGAATTCACACCGTCCGCCCCGACCACCAGGTCTGCCTCGTGGCGGTTGCCGTCGGCGCCAATCAACGCGCCGGTCGGGTCGGCCGCGACAATCTCCGAGCTGATTTCAAATGCAACCCCAGCGCGTTGTGCCGCTGCCAGCATGGCGGCGTAAAGATGCTGACGGGTCATCGTCAGCATGCGGCAATCACCGCCAAAATGATGCAAGCTCATCCGTTCGTTGTTTTCGTCGCGACCTTCATAGCCGGGCGCCTCGTGTGCACCGGCGACGACCGCGTCGTAGGCCCCCAGCGCCTTGAGGACGCGCAAGCCATTTTCCCAAAGGAAGATGCCTGCGCCGAAGGACCGCAGTTCAGGCGCGGCTTCGTGTATTCGCGCCGTCCAGCCGCGGTGGCAGAACGCCGTCGCAGTAGCCAGTCCGGCAAAGCCCCCGCCGGCGATTTCGACATGTTTTCGGCGCGGCATTCCGCTAGGCCAGGAACAGTGCAGTCTCGACCTCGCAACCGCGCAAAGCATCAATGCTTGCATCCCGGTCGACATAGAATTGCAGCCGGATGCCGTCGATATCGCGAAAAAAAACACCACGCCGCGCCGGATGGTCGAATTCGGATTCGATTGCGAGACCCGCATCGCCAAGCCGCTTCAGCGAATTTTCGAGATCAATCTCGTCGGAAAGCTTTAACCCGACATGATGCAGGCCAGGTTGTCGTTCACCGTTCGTGTGGAACAGGGCGAGGTTGCGCTCGACACACGTACCACCGAACACCGCAAAGGTATCTTCGCGACCACCAGCCAAAAGCGTCAATCCAACAACGTCGTGATAGGTATCGAACGCCAGCTCGAAATTATCGACTGCAAGGACGGCATGAGTAGCGCGCAACGGATGGAATATGGCATCGTCCCTCCGAACAATTTCCGGGTCGGTGTGATAGTTTTGCTCCGCGTGCGGCGGCGTGCTGCCCGGCGTCCAATTTGGTTTCGCTTTGGTGACGGTGCCATGCCGCGCGTCGCGCCAGGCATGGATCACATCGGCGTAAACCTCGTATTCGTTTCCATCCGCGTCAGCGCCATAGACTGCGTGAGCGATATCATGATCCGCGGTACGTTTGAAAGTCACGCCAGCAGCAATCGCCCGATTATAACCCGCTACAAGGTCGACTTCGGTCTCCAATTCAAAGGCAATGTGATTTAGCCCGGCTAACCGGCCGTGTCCAAGTGGTCCGTCACTTTGAACCATGCCAATATCGTGATGAGTATTGCCGTTGCTGAGGAAGCCTGCCTTGACCTGGGGGCGGCGATAGGCCTCGTCGAGGCCAACGACGTTCATATAAAAATCCATCGATCGATCAACATCGTTGACCACCAAATTAACGTGGCCAAGCCGCCGCGGCTGGAAAAATTTTCTCATCCCTTCACCGTCCCTTTGGATTGCGCTCATGGCTCTACCCCCACCGAAATCTCTACCCATGCAAAAACCTTCAACCATTACATTGGCACAGAAAACGAATTCCAAAAACACGGTGCTTGATTCCGCGGCGATATATGGACGCAATTGACGCAAAAGCACTAAGAAAATGAGCGCACGTCAGACCCTATTTACCAAAAGCGGGCAATACTTCCTCTATGCAGCGCTGCAATTGATCGCGCGGGTTTGGGGCGACAAGCCGGAGGACCGGCATTGTACAGCCGACTTCGATATAGGCAGCAATTTTATCGATCACCGCTTGCGGCGATCCGCTGGCTATCCAGGTTTCGGCACGCTCGCGCGGCACAGCGCCGGCGCCGTAATACGAGCCCAAAAATTCGGTCGCTTCCGCAAACGCCTTGTCCTCGTCTTCATTGATGTTAACCATCAAATGCAAGGACCCATCGAAGTTTGTGGTATCGCGGCCAAGCCCGTCGGCGTAGCGAAGAATGGTATCGAACCGTTCGCGAAAAGCATCCAACGGGGTGCTATCGGTCTGCCAGCCATCGGCATGGGTTGCGACGCGTTTGAGAACACGATCGACCGTCTCCACGTCAGCTGTCGCTGCCGGTGGGTTGACGGCGAGCATGATAGGAATCGGGTCTTGTATCGGTTTGGGCTGCAGGTCGACATCGGCAAACTGGTGATATTTGCCGGAGTGCGCAGCAGCACCATCGCTCCACAGTTGGCGCATGATGGAAATGCCCTCGACCACCCGCCCTACGCGCTCTCCCGAGGCGACTCCCATGACCTCAAGCTCGTGCGCGAATTGCGGGCCAAACCGGTCTGGTGCGCCACTGCACACGGCAAGGATGGTGCGACCCTTGGATAGCACGTCAAGGCTGGCCCACTGCAAGGCAAGCAGGATCGGATCACGCAATGGAAAGCTGGCCAAACAGATCGTCCCTAGCTTGACGCGTTTGGTGCGCGCGGCCAAGGCAGACAGCGTAACAATTGCTTCGACGCGGGGCTTGGAAAGCAAATTATCGCCGACCCATATGCCATGAAACATATCCGATGCCTCCGCGGTCTCGGCCATGTCGAGCACGTCGTCCATCGTGCCCCAGTCGAATAGCACAGCGCGGGTCGACAGACTGAGGCCGAACTTGGCCTTCATCTTAGTGGGGTTATCGAACGGCATGGCGGTTCGCTCCATTTTTATTCGAGGAAGCTTAGGATGGTTTGAGCAACCACACTGGCGACTTGGTCGAGATGCGACAACGGTACAAAGTCGACGTCAAGCACCGACGCGGCAGCGCCGCCAACGCCATACATTACTGCCGGCACGCCTGCCGCACAGGGGCCCCCGGCATCGTAAGTACCCTGGCCGTAAAAGGTTTCCGGCGCCACACCGTGGACAGCGATGTGCGCGTCCGCGAGAATCCGAACGCCGCGATGATCGGGTGCAACCAGGGCCGGCCACATATGGTTACCTTGCTCGACGGTTACTTCATACGGCGTCATATCGCCAATCGCCTGACGCACTTCTTCAGTCGCCTCGGCCGGATCATCCCCCGGCAATAGGCGGCGATCGACCCGCATACGGGCAGTATCGGGCAATGTATGCGGTGCAAGCGGTTCGTAGATGACCTGATAGGGAATGACGTGCCGACCGCCAAGATGCGGATGGCCTCCGGGGAGCTTCAAATTCTTCAGCCGGCTCATCACCTCATAGGCGCCGTCGATGGCGCTAAGGCCGGTATCTGGAACACTCGAATGCACCGCCTTGCCGCGTAGCGTGACATTGACATCCACTCGTCCGCGATTGCCGAGTGAAATTCGCTGCCCGGTCGCCGTGAGCAGCAACGCGAAATCAGGTTTGATCCCGAGCGCGCCAAGGATTGCCTCGGAGCACGCATGACTGCTGCGGCCCTCATTGTTGATCGCCACATAAAGCGTGCCCGCGAATGATACGTTTTGCTCGTACAACAGCTTGAGGACCGCCAGTATGATGGCCTGGTGCGACTTGTTCTGGGTCACGCCCTGACCAAACAAGCATGGCTCGTCATAGCCCCATTCGGTGCCCCGGGCGATCTTCCCGGACCAGGGCTCAGCCATGAGATTATGATGCTGGACGGGTGTGTAGACCTGGATCAGCAGTGTCGCGTCCGAGGTACCCGCGCCATACCGAGTGATGATCTGATTGCCAGGCGCGTCGATCAGGTCATAGGCGCCGATTGCCGATAATTCGGGCCGCAGGACATTTTGGACATAGTGTACCAGTTTGGGGTCGTCCGGCTCGATGAATACCTCGGAGCCCATCGGGACGTCAGCAGGGACCTTTGCCAGGCGCTCAAGGGTTTGGATCAGATACCGCGTATCCAGGTGTGAGATTAAAGGAATGGTTTGCATGGTGTCATCCGAAGGACGATAGCTCAAAAAATGCCATCCTTAATTAGACTGTGCAGACTTGGTTGTACCTGGTCAACCGCTGCCCAAGAACACGTTAGTCCAGACTAAACATCGCCTAGACCAATAATTTTGCAATTAACCAGCGTTGAACCTCCTCAACATTCGGCCAGAACGTTCAATCCAGCCTGCGGGTCCCTATCAGTTGCTGGCTGGTCGTTGGGAGACACCATCGCAAATAAAATCATCGTCCGGCCTGATGCTGAAAGCAAAGACGTTACGCTTCGTCAACACTGGGAAAATAAAATCAGCATCCAAACTCTTCTGCCAATTCGATCATAGTACGAGCTGTGTTCACGTGTGCGATGTCGATGTGTTCGCCTTCGTAAAGCACCGAGGCGCGTCCGCCCACCTGCGCCTTCTCTAGCGCCTCGATCATGCCACGATAATAGGCAATTTCCTCTGCCGTCGGCCTGTAGGCCCGGTTGACCACTTCAACCTGTCCGGGGTGCAAGATTAGCTCGCCCGACATGCCGAGTTGCCGGTCGAGACGGGACGCTTCTTCCTGGCCTTTAAGGTCCTTTACCTGATGCCATAAGCCACCGATCGGTAGCTTTCCCGCCGCCCGCGCCGCCATCACTACACGGGACTTGAGGTATAATGCCTCGCGGCGGTCCGACGACCAGACGAGGGACAGTGCACGCGCACTATCCCCGTTCTTGCCCGCCGATCCGACAAGGGCCGCGACACGCGGTATTTCAGCAATCTCGAAGCAGAGCTGCATCGAACGCGCGCTCTCCAGCAGAGGAATCAACCTGACCGTCCCGAACGCGAGGCCGTTACGGCTTTCCGCTTCGGCAATCATCGAGGACGCGGTGTGAACGTCCTCCGGGCCATTTGGCTTCGAGATAAAAATTCCTTCGAGACCGGGACGGACGACTGCCAACAGGTCGTCGAGATCGTAGAGATAGGCAGACCGGTTAATGCGCACCCAGACGCGCTGCTGCTTCCTCGATAGCTCCGCTATTTTGCCGGCAACGAGCTCACGCGCCACAATTTTGTCCCCGGCCGGGACGCTGTCTTCGAGGTCGAGGATCAGGGCGTCGGCCCCGGCGCCCGCTGCCTTTTCGAGCATAGACTCCCTGTTGCCTGGTACAAAAAGGAAAGACCTGACTGGCTTCATAGAGGTCCTTTCAGTGTGTTAGCTCGAAGCGCTGTTCGTTATGCTCATCCCGGACCTAGCTGCGCTGCCGCAAGGCGGCCCAGACCCGTTCTGGCTTAGCGGGCATATCGAAATGCGTTACGCCCGTTTCACGTGCCAACACGTCGACGACCGCGTTCATGATCGCCGGAATAGAGCCCGAGCACCCTGCCTCGCCACATCCCTTAGCGCCGAGTGGATTGGTGGTCGCAGGAACCGGATGGGCGGCAAAGGATAAGGATGGCAGCGTGTCGGCGCGGGGCATCGCGTAGTCCATGAAGGAGCCGGTAATCGACTGACCGTCGGTGTCGTAGAGGCTGTCTTCCATCAGCGCCTGACCGACTCCCTGCGCGACACCACCGTGGACCTGCCCCTCGACGAGCATCGGGTTTACGAGATTTCCGAAATCATCGACGATCGTATAGCGGTCGACACGGATAACACCTGTCTCAGGATCGACCTCGATTTCAGCGATGTGGCACCCATTAGGAAACGCTGAGGGCGGTGGATTCTCGACAATTTCAGCGTCGAGGCTTCGCGGCAGGTCTTCGGGAAGTCCCTGTCGCGCATGTTCCGCTAGTTCCATAATCGAGATCGACCGGTCAGTCCCGGCGATGGTGAAGCGCCCTTGCTCAAGCGTAATATCGGCGGGTGCAGCTTCGAGCACATGGCTTGCTATCAACCGACCGTTTTCGATGACCTTCTCGGCAGTATGAAGCATAATTGTGCCACCGCTGATTAGCGTCTTCGATCCGCCAGTACCCTGGCCCGCGATTAGTTCATCGCTGTCGCCCTGGATCAGTCGGAAATGTTCTAGCGGAATGCCGAGCTTCGAGCCGACGATTTGCGCGAAGGCGGCGGCGTGTCCCTGTCCGTAGTCGAGCGAACCAGTAACCATAGTGACCGATCCGTCTTCCTCGAAGCGGATGCGACCCATCTCGCGCGAGGGTGCGCCTGTCGCTTCCAAATAGGTCCCGATGCCGAGACCCCGCAATATTCCTCGTGTCGCAGACTCTTCGCGTCGTGCCTCGAAACCGTTCCAGTCCGCCGCAATAAGAGCCTTGTCGAGAACAGCGGGGAAATCACCGCTGTCGTAGACCATTCCGAACACCGTTTTGTAGGGCAACTCTTCGGGTCGCAACATGTTCCGTTGCCGCAGCGTGACTCGGCTGATGCCCAGCTCGCGTGCAGCGGTGTCGATCAGCCGCTCCATGTAATAGACCGCCTCCGGCCGGCCGGCGCCACGGTACGCGCCAATCGGAGTCGTGTTCGTAAAGACGCCGTAGGACCGGGCATGCAGAAGTGGCAGCCTATATAGGCTCGGAAAGTTTCGCTGAATGTTGTTGGTGTACATATGCGGACCGACCGCGCTGAAATAGGCTCCGGCGTTGCCGTAACTGATCACGCGGGCGGCAAGGATGTGGCCCTCCTTGTCGAAAGCGAGCGACGCTTCTGCCCAGCCGTCGCGGCCATGCTGGTCCGAGAGGAAACTATCGCTGCGCTCGTCGCACCATTTGACGGGGCGACCAAGTAGTTGTGCGGCAACCAGCACCGGCGCGTATTCAGGATAGGGCGCCGACTTCATGCCGAAAGAACCGCCGACCCGATAGGTCTGAATACGTAGCTGCTCACGCGGAATACCGAGGACGAGCTCAGCAAGTTCGGTGGTGAAGCCGTAGACACCCTGCGTCGGGACGTGCAGCGTGTAACGCTGCGTTTGCGGATCGTATTCTCCGACGGCAGCCCGTGGCTCCAGTGGAGCGATAACGACACGGTTGTTGCGCAGTGTCAGCCGGGTCACATGGTGGGCTTGGGCAAACAGGCGGTCGGCCTCCTCGCCGTCGCCGAACTCCCAGTCGATACCCCGATTGTTCACCGCTTCATTGTGCAGTTGCGGCGCACCATCGCGAAGCGCCTCACGAGCGTCCGTCACCGCCGGTAAAACTTCGATATCAAGCTCTATGAGTTCCGACGCGTCCTTCGCCTGCGCCAACGTTTCCGCCACGACAACGGCGACGGCCTCACCTCGATACCGGACCTTTTCATTTGCCAGGCACGGCCGGTCCGGCCTGATCATCGGCGTACCATCGCGGTTCTTGAGGCGGAGACGGCAAAAAAGCGGGTTGACACCAGCCTCCTGGAGTTCGGCGGCAGTCAGCACGGCGAGAACGCCGGGCGCTGACTTCGCCTCCGACACGTCAAGCGTTTGGATGGAACCGTGGGCGTAGGGCGATCTCAGGACATAAGCGTAGGCCTGACCGTCGAGGCTGAAATCGTCGGTGTAACGCCCGTCGCCCCGTAACAGCATCGGATCTTCCAGCCGGGACACCGGCTGGCCTACGGCAAACTTTTCAAATGATGGGGCGATCTCAGCGGATGGAGTAGGCATAGACGTTCTCTCGGCTTTGTTGGTGTGGTCGATTATCTGCTTTGTGGCACGAAGCAAGCCTGTGCCTGGATAGGCATAATATCAACCGCTAATACGACAAACGAATTCCACAAATGCAATTTCGAATAAATAGTGGCATTCTGCCACTGATTTTGCTGCTGACGAAAGGTCGGGCGACTGGGCACATATCATCCCGAAATTCCGCGAATATCCCTATGGTCCGCCTCTTACCCCTGATATGAAATCTTCAGCGAAGACCATCAAGAGTACAATTGTCTGTCATAAGCCAGCATCCACTGGAATCTTCCGTCAATGCGGACGCCGTGCCCTATTGGGAAGGCTTGTGCTCATCGCCATTCAGGAGGGGGCTTCGGGGCAAAATCCGTTGCGCCAGATGTGTCCCTGGGGATGCCTTTTGTAATGCAATTCCAGCCTGCTATCGTAGGTCATTCTGTCCGGCGGTCATTTGGGCCTATCTGATTAAACTCGCGATATGGACGAATAGTTGAAAAGCCGCAACGTCAAGGTGCCATCGCATGAAGAAGGAGCTCCATCTCAATCTGTTCATCCACAGTCGTGGGCACCATGAGGCATCGTGGCGCGACCCGGCGACCACAGCTTTGCCTCTAACGGACATACGTTATTACATTGATTGTGCCCATAAAGCGGAAGCCGCGCATTTCGACTCAATCTTTCTCGCCGACCTCCTTACGCTTCCCGATGATATCGACAGCGCCGCTCGCTGCTGGCTTGAGCCAGTCACGACACTTGCTGCGCTCGCTGTCGCCACAACCCACCTAGGTCTTATCGCGACAGCGTCAACTACTTATTCTGAACCATTCAATCTGGCCCGCCAGTTCGCTTCCATCGATCACGTCAGCGGTGGACGGGCAGGCTGGAACATTGTCACATCTTTTTCTCCGGCGGCTGCGCGCAATTTTGGCAATACCGGCAAACCCGATCACAGCTTACGCTATGAAATGGGCGAAGAGTTCGTCACAATTGCTAAAGAGCTATGGGATAGTTGGGACGACGATGCGGTCCTTGATGACCGAGCAGGTGGCGTTTATGTGCAGAAGGATCGCGTCCGGTCCATCAACTATGCCGGTATGCACTATAAGGTGGCCGGCCCATTAAATTTGCCACGCAGCCCCCAAGGACGCCCGGTTCTAGTGCAGGCGGGGTCTTCGGAATCTGGAATGAACTTTGCCGCCCGGCATGCGGAGGCGGTGTTTACCGCACACCTCGAGAAAAGTACGGCGCAGGACTTTTATCGAGATTTAAAAACCCGCGTGATAGCTGCCGGTCGGCCGGCGGACCAATCACTGGTTCTACCGGGGCTAAGTCCGATGATCGGTGGCACAGAAAACGAGGCACAGAAATTGTTGCTGGACCTCGACGACCTAAGCGACCCCGAAGTTGGCCGTAAACGACTTTCCGCTAATTTTGGCGGCCACGATTTTTCACATTTGCCGCTCGACCGGCCACTCCGCATGGAAGATTTTCCTGATCCTGGCAAGAACGAAGCAGCCCGCAGCCGTTCGGCATTAGCGGTAAGTGCCGTGCGACAGGAAGGCCTCACACTCCGGCAATTGCTCGCCAAATTCGCGGGCGCGCGGGGACATTTCGTCTATGCCGGGACCCCGGAACAGGTGGCCGACCTAATCGAGGACTGGGTCGACACTGGTGCGGCAGACGGCTTCAATATCATGCCCCCACTCTTACCACGGATGCTCGATGCGTTCGCGGACGAGGTTGTGCCCTTGTTGAAACGTCGCGGGCGGTTCCGCACCGAATACACGGGGACGACGTTACGCGAGCATTTCGGCCTGGCACGGCCGCCGTCATAAGTGCCCGTAATCACCGTGTGCAACGGGACCTTCATCGTGTTGCGCAAAATTAGTAAGGCCAAGCAGATCAAAGAGACCGCGCGCGCGACCACACTTAACAAGGCTGTGGCCGATAGCAGACGTGGGTTCGATAATCTCCGAGACCCACAACCGCAAGTACAACCTCTGCACACTAAGCCGTGCCCATCCGAAACGGAAGCTAATCTGCCGCTCTTTGTGCTTTGAATACCCTAGCAATCTCCTCAGGGCTTGCGAACCAGACGCCCGAATGTTTGGCGATGGCGGCGACAGCTTTTTCCAGGTAGCTAATCCGATGAGCCTGCCCGAATATCCAGGGATGAAGGCCCAGCCCCAGCATCTGACCGCCTTCGTCTGCAAGCTGTTCGAAAGCACTGCCGACGATTTCGGGATAGCGCCAGCTATCCACTTTCCGCACAGCAAAAAGTTGCGCATCGTCCCACTCGGATTGGTTCGGGATTGATACCAGGGGCGGATCGGTTCGCATGAAGTAGGGTTCGTCGTCGTTTGGCCAGTCAAGGACGTAATCAAGCCCTGCCTGCGCCAAGAGCTGTGGCGTTCTCTCGCTTTCGCCGAAATCCTGGCCCGCCCAGCCACTTGGTTGCCATCCAAGCGAAGCTTCAAGCGAGCCTAAGCAATCGGCGATGTGTTGGCGTTCCTCTTCTTCGCTCATTTTAGCGCTGATCATTCTGTTCAACGACCAGCCATGCGCGGTGAAATCATGCCCCGCTTTTTGGCAATGCTCGACCAGATAGGGATACCGTGCGGCTGCAAGCGCATTGGCGCAGATCGTCACCTGCAGGCCGTAACGTTCGAGAATATCGAGCACACGAAAGATGCCAACCCGGTTGCCAAATTCGCGCCGCGAGTAGTTTTGAAAGTCCGGATAGTAAGACCCTAGCGCGCCGGTGAAACGCGCATCTGCGACCACCTCTTCCGGCGGGTCGAGTTCCATATATTCGAGATATACGTATACCGAAACGGCGATCCTAGCATTGTCCGGCCAGACGAGCGGTTCGCGTCGGTGCAACGGATTCCAGTCGTAGTGCGCTTGATCGTAGCCATGCCCATTGCGGTAGCGGGTTGTCTGATCAGGCATCGCTGGCCTCTCTTGCGAACTCTACGAGGTGAGGTTCTAACTGGGGGAACCATTGCTCGCGCGACCATTGGGCAATTTCGCTCCCCGTCGCCTGCCACACGCCCTCATGCCCAAGAATGTACCCGAGCGCACGGTCCAGATACTTCACCCGGTGCGGTTGACCATAGAGGTAGGGGTGTAAACAGATGGCCATGACCCGACCGCTCTCTTCCCCTTCGGCGTAAAGCACATCGAAGGCATCCCGTATCATCCGTTCGAACTCTTCGCCTTCGGTCTGGTAGCGGTAGACGACCGCATCGTTAATCTCGATGGAATACGGCACGCTGACCAAATCGCCATGCGAAGTTCTGATCGGCATAGGCTGGTCGTCGTGATAATAGTCGGCGATGTATCCAATGCCATGCTCGGCCGCGAGGTCAGCTGTTCGAAGTGTTCCCGAGACCGCAGGGCCGAACCAGCCATTGAGTTGCGTCCCATTGGCCTTGCGAAGAATTTCCACGCAATCACGGATAACTTTCCGCTCTTCATCCTCGGGAAGGTTCCAAAGGTATCTCGTGTTGTAGAGCCCATGGCATAGGTAGTCGCATGAACGCGCCTCCATAGCCTCCCAGATATCCGGATAGTGCTCGATAACGCCGAAGTTGAGTGAAATCGTGGATCGGATCTCGTGCCTGTCCAAACAATCGAACATGCGCCAGACACCAACGCGGTTGCCATAGTCGCGAAGTCCGTAATTCAGCACATCCGGATGCGGCATTCTCGGCCAAGGATCGCGGCCATTAATCAGAGGTGGCCGGTATTCGTAGTGCTCTATGTTAGGCAGAACCCACAGGGCCACGCGCTCGCCACCCGGCCAGCGTAAACGCGGCCGTTCTGGCAATGGCGAGTAAGGAAACCGTTCCGATCCATTCACCGCCGTTTTCCTCAGTCATTGACGTTTGCACAAGAATAGCATGCGGTACGGAAGACTGCATGGTCACCCGATCGGGTTAGGTTTTCCGGAAGTACATAATGGGCCATGTGAGGTAACCATCGTCCGCACCGTCGATATAGAAATAGGCATTTTAGCTAACACTCGTGGAGAGCAATGGGCCTCGGCGGCAATCGAGTAGTTGAGCCGTGTGCTACCATCCAGTTGCGCATGTCATGGTTGATAAAGAGCGAAGGTTCCACGAATTCGTGACCAAATTTTTTGCTATCGAAACGGTATCTTACATAACCGACACGTCGCTCAACGAGACCACCTATATTGGGTACCCGCGTATCAATGAAGGAGGTCGGCGGCGCCCATATTAGGCGCGTCGGGCCATAGCGCATACTGCGATAACAGTGGCGGTGACCGCTTGCCACCAGTTTTACGTTGTATTGTTTACAAAGCGATAGCAGGCGCTTTCGGCTCGGCGGCCAGATACTGCCTAGCGAACGCCCGGCTTCATTGTCGCGACAAATGAATAACGGCTTGTGAATCAGTAAGGCTATTGATAGGCCTTTCGCTGTCTCAAGCGCATTGTCTAGCAATTTCATCTGTGCCTTTTCAGCGGCCAAACCACTATCCAGCAGCTGCGCGTTGAGACCAATAAAACGCCATTCACCCAGATCCTCGACCCAGAAATCGGGTCCGAAATGACGCCGATAACGGGTGCGCCGCGCAGTGGTAATCGGACCTTTTAACCGCCGATCCGGCGGGGTGTCACCTATATCGTGGTTGCCTGGAATGGAACGCCACGGCGATGGCAACCGTTCTAATTGTTTTCGTGCGTAGACAAGGTCGTCGGGCCATTTCGAGCCGTTGAAGCATATGTCGCCAGTTACAAAGATGAAGTCCGGACGCTCATCGCTCATACAGTCGAGGAACGCCTCCCAATTGTCCTGAAAATAAGCCCATTTGCGGCTCAGATGCGTATCTGAAACTTGGATGATCTTGAGTTGTGACATGCTAGAATTTCAGCTGCAGTCGCCGGTCGTGTCAAGAAACCCCGCGATACGATCACACGGCGATCTCGTTAGGACTAGCGAAGTAGTTCTTTTATGCGGGCAGCCGTGCGCTTCTCGTCTCGCACTGGCCTATGCTTTCCGATAGCGCCCTAGTGCTGACCATACCCATGCCCTCAGCCGCTAAGACCAATCTCACTCGCGCCGAGGCGCATCGGGAGGCAGGGTCGCCACCAGCCCCACGAGCGCTTTTTTAATTTTTATACCAATTGGTTAGCGTTTTTTCTTTTTTATTTTTGTGTCCCTTCAAGAATTGCCGCGCACTTATTTTACTTGGTACGGCCTGTTGAAGCGTTAATGTCGTTGGCTACAAAACTGTAATCACCCTCAATCACCGCACAATCTTGCATCGAGACCCCACTTTGCCAACTAGTACTTGGCAGGTCGCCCATGTAATACCTATCAGGAAAATTAAATTCGTTTAGCGAAACCTCTTGAATTATCGGCATATTAACCCCAATTACACGGCTGGCACTTACAGTACTTGAGTGCTAGAAATTGAAAAATCAAAAAAGATAGTGGAGAGACAACAATGAAATTCAGACCGTTGCACGACCGCGTATTGGTGCGTCGGATCGACGAAGAGGAAAAATCCGCGGGTGGTATCATCATTCCTGATACCGCTAAAGAGAAGCCCAGTGAGGGGAAGATCGTTGCGGTGGGTTCCGGAGCTCGTAACGAAAATGGCGAAATCACGCCAATGGACGTTAAGGCCGGTGATCTAGTCCTATTCGGCAAGTGGTCCGGCACCGAGGTCAAGGTTGATGGAGAAGACCTGCTGATCATGAAGGAATCTGATGTCATGGGCATTATCGAATAGCCCAAGTCGTCGAAGAAAGCCGCTTAAAAAAACTTAGGGAAAAGGAAAAATCGAATGGCTGCGAAAGAAGTCAAATTTTCAACGGATGCCCGCGACAGAATGTTGCAAGGCGTCGACATCCTGGCCGATGCAGTCAAAGTGACGCTCGGCCCAAAAGGCCGCAATGTCGTAATCGACAAAGCCTTTGGTGCACCGCGCATCACTAAGGACGGCGTAACAGTCGCCAAGGAAATCGAACTTTCTGATAAGTTCGAGAACATGGGAGCCCAGATGGTGCGCGAAGTGGCTTCGAAAACCAATGATATTGCTGGTGATGGCACCACAACAGCAACGATACTCGCTGCCAGCATTGTTCGCGAAGGTTCGCGTGCGGTTGCCGCCGGCATGAACCCGATGGATCTTCGCCGTGGCGTTGACGCTGCGGTCAATGCGGTTGTCGCAGATATTGCCAAGCGTTCCAAGAAGATCACCAACAATGCGGAAGTCGCGCAGGTAGGCACAATTTCTGCCAACGGCGACACAGAGGTTGGCAACATGATCGCAAAGGCTATGGATACAGTCGGCAATGCCGGCGTAATCACAGTCGAGGAAGCCAAGTCTCTCGATACAGAGCTCGATGTTGTCGAGGGTATGCAGTTCGATCGCGGCTACCTTTCGCCGTATTTTGTGACGAATGCGGAGAAGATGAAGGCCGATCTTGAGGATCCTTACATCTTAATCCATGAATCTAAGCTATCCGGTCTGCAGGCGATGCTGCCGCTGCTTGAGGCTGTAGTCCAGTCTACCAAGCCGCTATTGATTATCGCCGAAGACGTCGAAGGCGAAGCGCTCGCGACACTGGTAGTAAACCGTTTGCGAGGTGGTCTCAAGGTCGCGGCTGTTAAGGCTCCGGGTTTTGGCGATCGACGAAAGGCAATGTTGGCGGATATAGCGGTTCTTACCGGCGGTCAGGTCATTTCCGAAGACCTTGGTATTAAGCTCGAAAACGTGACGCTAGACATGCTTGGTACGGCCAAACGGGTCGACATTGACAAGGACAACACGACAATCGTTGACGGTGCTGGCAAGAAGGCGGACATTAATGCCCGTTGTGATCAGATTCGCGCGCAGGTCGAAGAAACTACGTCCGACTACGACCGTGAAAAACTCCAAGAACGGCTCGCCAAATTAGCAGGCGGCGTAGCGGTTATCCATGTTGGCGGTGCGACCGAAGTTGAGGTCAAAGAACGCAAAGATCGCGTTGAGGACGCCATGAACGCCACCCGAGCCGCAGTTGAAGAAGGGGTAGTCCCCGGCGGCGGGGTAGCACTTTTACGTTCGATTAAAGCGCTTGACAAAGTTAATCCCGACAATGATGACCAGCGGGTAGGCGTCAACATCGTTCGTAAGGCATTGCAATCGCCGGCACGCCAGATAGCAGAAAATGCTGGCGAGGACGGTGCGGTTATCGCTGGCAAGATTCTGGAAAACAAGGCCCAGAATTATGGCTTCGACGCACAGAACGAAAAATACTGCGACATGGTCAAGAACGGCATTATCGACCCCGCCAAGGTCGTTCGTGCTGCACTTCAGGACGCGGCATCTGTCGCCGGCCTGTTGATCACGACCGAAGCAATGGTCGCGGACGTGCCAGAGAACAACTCAGGCGGCGGCATGCCGGGTGGCGGCATGCCCGACATGGGTGGCATGGGCGGAATGGGCGGCATGGGCTTCTAAGCTCGCGCCAACCAGCCGACAGGCACAATAAAGAAGCCCGGCGGGAGCGATCCTGCCGGGCTTTTTTGTTGGTCTTG
>PBDC01000101.1 GCA_002717185.1 Rhodospirillaceae bacterium | reverse complement strand
CTTCAGCCGGCAACGGTTAGCCTTACGCAATAAACAGGGTGGTCTTAGCCCGTTCGGGCTATGTTCGGCCTTCAAGGTGTCCATATTGAAGCAACCATGTCCTTTAAATGTCTGGGTGTCATAACCCGCCTACAGAAAGTGTAGCGTCTTAAATGCATGGTTCATTTCCAGCTTTAGGCGATACAAGACTCTAGGATAACTAACAAAATTTTTGCTAAGCCTAAAGTTTTTCAAACACGGCTCATAAAATATGAATATTATGAAGTCGTGTAGTCAGTCGATAGACAGTCTCATCCCGTTGTACACTGTTCCTTTCGTGAGCCCAATGCCAAACGAGAAGACTTGCCGTGTGCTGCTAAATTGGCTTGGGTAACGCCAATCTATGACTAAATAGAAGCGCTCACCTGAAACGAAGCTTAGCCACCCGAACGATGTCCGGCCTATCAGTTAGTCCAGGGCAGTGAAAAAACCTGACCGGGGTAAATCAAATCAGGGTCTAGAATTTTTGCACGGTTCGCAGCATAGATTGTCGTGTACTTTGTGCCGCTACCCAGTGTTCGCCGAGCAATCCGCCACAAACTGTTACCTGGCTGCACTATGACCAACGCCTCACCAGCTAGCCCCTCGACACGATCCGCCCGCGAGAACGGTATTTCTACACGTGCCGTAACCTTTCCTGACGCCACCGAGTCGGCCCGCAGCTTATATATACCCGGCGCAACCTTGTCTTTTGGTTCAACGCGCCATTCTCCTTCGGACGATGTCGTCCCATGGCCGACAATCTTGTTGTCAAGATAGACTTGAACATCCTCGCCGGGCTTGGCTTTGCCACCAATACTGACTTTGCCCGCTTCGTCATAGTCTACAACGCCGATTGAGAGGCTCCCCCTTTCAACCCCTTTTCCTTCGGTTGGTTTCTGCAGCACGCGGCTGGGGCCTCTGCCGTCCTTCGGAACCAATACCGCCAATGGACCTGACAAATCTTCGCTCTTATCGGTTTTTGCCACCTCATCCAACTTTCTGCCTGTCCGCTCCGGGACTGCCAGTATGACAACTGAATCGGACGCCAGAGCCCGCCCATCTTGCTTGATCGCAATCAAACTCAGTTCGCGTTTGCCCTTGGGTAACGGCTCGGTCGGCAGTAACACCCACTCGCCACGGTGATCAGCAGTAACAGTCCCAATCAACTTGACACCGTCCAGAATTTCTACTTTCGCGCCCGGCGCAGCACGGCCGGCGATGACCACATCACCATCAGGGTTTATTCTAACAACATCGAATTCGGGTTTCTGAGGTAGGCTTGGCCGCGGCTGAGGAGCGGCCGCCTGCACTTTAGGCCCATCGAGTTGGTCAGGACGGTATTTTGCGACCGGTGGTGGCACCGGAACTGGAATGCCAGATTCTCGAGCTGATTTATTAGGAGGAGCCGGCGTCGTTAATTTAGTGGGGGGAGCCTTCGCTACTTTCGTCGGCCCATCGTCCAGCCAAAAGTTAGGAACGATAGCGACGCAAATCACCACTAACCCAAGAACGCCGATGATAACGTATTGTCTCAACTTTCCTTCCGCTTTCCTTGGACCCTTGCCGCGCACGACTTTCGAACTGGTAATCTACACTGAAATTTGCCCGCACGACCAGCGATATGGCAAATGGGTTTCCGTACCATCTGACAAAGCACCAATTGCGGTTTCCGCTCAGGTCGCCTAATTACAACCCTACTTTCTAATTGTATGGTGATCGCGCCTATGGCGAATATCACATCTTTATGCGTCTATTGCGGCTCGTCGCGACGTGGGGCACCAAGCCATCACGACGCAGCCCGACAGTTGGGGGAGGCGTTGGCGACCAACGGAATTCGCCTGGTCTATGGTGGAGGTCGCGTGGGCCTGATGGGGATCGTCGCCGACACGGTCCTACGCCATGGCGGAGAGGTCGTCGGCGTAATTCCAAAATTCCTCGAAGATTTGGAAGTCGGACATTCAGAATGCACGGAAATGCATGTGACCGGCAATATGCATGACCGAAAACTCAAGATGGCAATGTTATCCGACGCCTTTGCGGTCCTTCCCGGCGGGTTCGGCACCTTAGACGAAACATTTGAAATCCTGACCTGGAAGCAGCTGGAACTTCACGATAAACCAATTGTCCTGGTCAATATAGATGGGTTCTGGGATCAGCTAACGACGCTTATCGATGCTCAAATCGAAGCAAACTACGTACGCGCCAGACATCGTGAGATGTACACAGTTGCCGAAAACGTGGCCGACGTCCTCCCGACCATTCGGGCGATGCCGCCGGCTCGTTTCTCTCTGGAATCGAAATGGCTTTAGGCCGCCCTACGTTCCCCAGGGCGTAATTGCCTCTTTCAACGCTTTATAGCCCTCAAGAAAGCCCGGACGTTCTCCAGAATAAACCTTGTCGAAGGTTGCCAGCGCATTGTCAAGCCAGTCGTGTAGTTCCTTGTTGCCCGGATTGGCGTCAATATAGGCACTGCGGATCAGCACAAGATGGATGCGCGGATCGTAGGGCCGTTTGGTGCCACCCATGGACTCATCGCCGTCGAGCAGGCGTAACAGCATCGCATCGGCCGAACCCAAGGTCTGCTCATGGATCGGCGGTCCGTCCATGCGATACATGACCGAGGTCATATCGCGGCCATTACCCGTGGTGTAACCCATGTCGCTCCACATCTGATCGATATCAACGTCGGCGCCAATGTGATCGGCAACCAGTTGGCCGAAGCGGCGAAGCGGATCAGAAACATCAGCCAACAGGTCAGTCAGTCGGTCGCCATCGAGATCAGTCGCCAATACGATGCAATCTTGTTTCTCTATCAAATCCCATAATAGCAAACCATAGTTAGTATCCGAGATGTGCTGCTCGATCTGACCGGTCCAGGACTCCATGCCGTCTTTAAAATCTGCTGGCAGTAAAGCGATGATACGGTCGACATTTTCTTTATGCTCTTCGTAGCCGTCTACGGCCCATTTGCGGCCAACCTTGAATTTCGTGCCCTGCAGCATCCAGGACAGAAGCCCAGCATTGATACCGTCTTCCATTGCCTGAGTGGGCTTGAACGCGACACGGCCGAGCTTGCCGGTGTCGTTGACCATTTTTAGGAACAATCGGTTGGCATAGGCCATCTGCACACCCGGGGTGTTCATCTCAGAATGGACGATGCCGCTGTTTGGATCGACGTTAAAGACCGCTTTGTCCTGGGAATAAGGAAGACAAGGCATACAGCGTACGACCGTGATCGGACCATAGGGCCTGACGTTGCAGTAAACGCCGGCTTGGGTTCGCAGCGGCGCGTTCCCGGACTTACCCATGACAACGACTTTGCCGCCCTTACCGTCATTTACGTATGCGTCGCCGGCAGTTGACCACTTAATCGAGGTCGCGGGCACATTACCAAACCAACTGAGACATTCCAGCTTTGTATCGTGACGGTATTGAGACCACATTGGCACGGCATAATATGGCAATCCTAGAACATCGATCGCAGCAACTGTGCCCAGCAGAGCATAGGCATCGGTCAACGAGTGAGCGACCGGATTGACCTTGCCGTCATGATTGCCACCTTGCCACATTACGGCATCCGGATAGCCTGTCGGACGAACATCCGTTTCCTTGAAGAGCCCGCTTAGAAGGCCGAGTAGATCTCCACCTTCAGCCTCGGTCCGTGCGATTTTCATCAGATCAAGCATATTCCGTATTCCTGTCAATTGCATTGGGTGTAGTTGGACGCCTGGGCTATCCAGCGTATCCGGGCGGCGGCAGATTACTCAGCGCACCCCCTTTACGCAAAGAAAACTGACACGGGTCTTCTTTAGGATGGGGCAATCATTCAGATATTTATCTATTCGCCAAGGCGTCACGGTTACCGCATCTTGACCACATAGCTTTAGAGCCACGGTTTGTATATCCACACGGCTGTGATCAGCTGGTGAGTAGCATACCGATACGATGTCCTTACGGTCTCCTGGCACAGCCAGCGGATTTTCGGTCTTGGTCGGTTGCAGGTCGGTGCAAGCCGCAATAATGAGTAACGCAGTCCCCGCAACCACCTGCTGTGCGCAGCCAGGCAGCTGCATTAATGGGTCAGCTCTTTCATTGCCAAGTCAAGACCCTCCAGGGTCAATGGGTACATGCGATCTTCCATCAGTTGCGACAACACTTCGATGGAAGGCGTATAGCTCCAGCTTCGTGCTGGCTGCGGATTAAGCCACACCGAGTGTTTGTAGGTCATCATGATGCGCTGCATCCAGACCGCACCGGCTTCCTCGTTCCAATGTTCGACGCTGCCTCCCGGGTAAGTAATTTCATATGGGCTCATAGTAGCATCGCCGACAAATACACACTTGTAGTCGGATGGATAGGTTCGAAGCACTTCAAGCGTATCAATGCGCTCGTTGTGACGCCGCCTGTTGTCCTTCCAAACCGTCTCGTATGGACAATTATGGAAGTAAAAGAACTCGAGGTTCTTGAACTCGCTGCGCGTTGCTGAGAATAATTCCTCGCAAACCTTCACGTGGTCGTCCATAGAGCCACCGATATCGAGGAACAAAAGCAATTTGATTGCGTTCTTACGCTCCGCCACCATCTTGATATCAAGATAGCCGCCATTGTGCGCAGTTGCCTTAATAGTGCCAGGCAGATCGAATTCCGTAGGCGCACCGTCACGAGCGAAATGTCGCAGGCGGCGCAGCGCCATCTTGATGTTGCGGGTGCCCAGCTCAACCGTATCATCAAGGTTTTTAAATTCGCGTTTATCCCAGACCTTCACGGCACGCCGATGCCGCGATTCTTCCTGACCGATACGAATGCCTTCAGGGTTGTAACCATAAGCGCCGAATGGCGACGTGCCGGCTGTTCCAATCCATTTATTGCCACCCTGGTGGCGCTTCTCCTGTTCTTCCAAGCGCTTTTTCAGCGTTTCCATGAGCTTCTCCCAGCCGCCCAACGCCTCAATCTGCGCCTTCTCCTCATCGGTGAGTAGTTTTTCAGTGATTTTACGCAGCCATTCCTCCGGAAGCTCCACTGGCAGATCGCCCTCGGTTGGTTCCAGCCCCTTAAAAACGTGACCAAAAACGCGATCAAACCGATCAAGGTGCCGCTCATCCTTAACTAACGCAGAGCGGCTTAGGTAGTAAAAATCGTCGACGCTCTGCGGGATAACGCGCTTTTCCATCGCAGCCATCAAGGTCAGATATTCTTTCAAACTGACCGGCAGGCCTGCGGTGCGTAGTTCCGTAAATAGGTTTAAAAACATGAGCTCGCTCCTGATTGAGCGGGATCATACAGACCACGACGGCCCAGTAAAAGGCGGGTTTGGTCGCTCAAGCCCAACCACGCGATAATTTTTCGACATGAATTGGAGCATAACCAGATTTCGCTGAGAGGAGATATTACGGTCAAAATTGTTGGAATACGATCTGCAACACACCGCCGAATACATATCGACTTCGGACAAAACACAATTGGTCTATGCACTGCGGCTATTCTACTAGTGCCGGGTGTTGCCGATAACCTGCGCGAGCTTACTCTGATATTTAAATCCCCTCGAAATTTAATCGTGGATTTAGGAAGCCGCTATGCCACCGCAACAATTCTGGCACGCATTTCACTTTAGAACGCTAGATCAGGCCATTGAGCCCGTGGTGACCGACCCTAACTGCCAAGAGCCAGATTTCGCGCAAGGACCAGCCATCCCCTATAGCCGGTGTAATGTATACAATTTGTATGCGACGTCCTTCGTAAATTCCTCACCGAGAAGGACCCTAAGTTTGGCACCGAGCTAGATCTGAACGTTTGTGAAAAGCCTTATGCCACCTTCACGATTAAAAACGGATTTCGCGTTTCCAAGAAAGTACAAAATATTCCCTCAGAATGTAGAACAATGATGCCTCGCAATCAGGCGACGGCCAACGACTTTTGCAAAATTGACGTCAAAATCTCACCAAAGGGCGCAGAGGCGTGAAACGCAGTGTCTAACTGCCGCCCTGTTCTCGGCGCGACATGAAAGCAAGCCGCTCAAACAGTTGCACATCCTGTTCGTTCTTAAGTAGCGCACCGTATAGCGGCGGTATCAGCTTCGTGCTGTCGTTGCTGCGCAGCACGTCCGCCGGAATATCCTCCGCCATCAATAGCTTGATCCAGTCCAACAGCTCCGAAGTGGACGGCCGCTTTTTCAGGCCCGGAACTTCGCGAACGTCATAAAACAGATTCAACGCCTCACGCACCAAATCAGCCTGAATATTGGGATAGTGCACGTCGATGATCTTGATCATCGTTTCCCGATCCGGAAAGGCAATGTAATGGAAGAAACAGCGTCGCAAGAAGGCGTCTGGCAGTTCCTTCTCATTGTTCGACGTGATAATGACCACCGGCCTGTTCTCTGCCTTGACTACCTTGCGCGTCTCATAGACAAAGAATTCCATGCGATCTAGTTCGAGCAGAAGATCGTTAGGGAATTCGATGTCCGCCTTGTCGATTTCATCAATTAATAGTACTGGACGCTCGTCCGCTTCAAAGGATTCCCAAAGCTTACCACGCTGGATATAATTTTGGATTTCACGAACCCGCTCGTCACCAAGTTGGCTGTCACGTAAACGACGAACCGCATCATATTCATACAGGCCTTGCTGCGCAGTAGTTGTCGATTTTACATGCCATTCGATCAGCGGCATTCCAAGGGATCCCGCCACCTCCTTTGCCAACACAGTCTTACCAGTACCCGGCTCGCCCTTGATCAACAGTGGACGTTCCAGCACGACCGCGGCATTGACCGCGACCTTCAGGTCTTCCGTGGCGACATAGTTGTCCGTGCCCTCAAATCGCATGCGACTATCCTATTTGGTGAATATTTCAATGAGATATGCGGCGCGCAGCCTAAGGGGCAAGGCCGAACCGATCAAGCCCGCTCCGCGATCACCCCTTCAATCGCTGCGATCGCCGCCCCAGCGGCCGCCCCATCCGGTCCGCCGGCCTGTGCCATGTCCGGACGACCACCACCGCCCTTGCCGCCGACCGCTGCTGACCCCGCACGCACCAAATCTACAGCATTTAGCATTTCAGTAAGGTCGTCCGTGACACCGACGACCAGCGATGCTTTGCCGTCGATCACCGACACAACGGCCACCACACCAGAACCAAGCTGCGTTTTGAGTGAGTCAACCAGCGGTTTGAGCTCCTTTGCCGGGACCCCATCGAGCGTACGCGATGCAAGCAGCACTCCGCCAATGTCTTTTGCAGCTGACGCATCCTCAGAAACACCGCCACCCATAGCAACCTGCTGCCGCAATTCGGAAATTTCGCGTTCTAGGTTACGCCGTTCCTCCAGCAGGTTAGCTATCCGTACTGGCACCTCATCAGGCGGTGCCTTCAGGGTCAAAGCCGCCTCAAACAATTTAGCCGATTGCTGTTTTGCCCGCTCGACAGCAGCCGCACCAGTAACTGCCTCGATACGACGGACACCAGCGGCCACGGCACTTTCACCGGCAATCTGAAAATAGCCGATATCGCCGGTGTGGCTCACATGGGTGCCACCGCAAAGTTCAACGGAATAGTTTCGATCACCATCGTCCCCCATCGCAACGACTCGCACTTCCTCACCGTATTTTTCACCAAACAGTGCCAGCGCCCCGGCCTCAACCGCATCGTCCGGCGTCATCAGACGTGTCGATACTTCAGCGTTAGTGCGGATACGGGCATTTACTTCTGCTTCGATCGTATCCAGTTCCTTGGTAGTCACGGGCTTAGGGTGGCTAAAATCGAAGCGCAGATAGTCAGGCGCAACCAGCGATCCCTTCTGCGTGACATGATCACCAAGGGCACGGCGGAGTGCTTCATGCATCAGGTGGGTCACGGAATGGTTAGCGCGCAGTTGCTTGCGCCGATCGGTCTCCACATGCAATTCAACCGCATCGCCAACCGATAAACGACCCTTCTTTAAGGTGCCGACATGAATTTGCATGTCATTCAGTTTTTTCTGCGTGTCATGCACAACGAACTCGGCGCCTTGGTCGGTGAATATCAGCCCGGAATCGCCCACCTGGCCGCCGGATTCACCATAAAACGGCGTTTGGCTGATGATTAGCGACGCTTCTGTACCAGTCTCGGCATCATTAATGAGGCCACCGTCGGAAACAATACCCGTCACGACACCTTCAGCATGCTCGGTGGCATAACCGAGGAATTCTGTTGCACCAACATCCTCACGCAGATCAAACCAGACTTCTTCCGTCGCCGCATCACCAGAACCCGACCAGGCCTTACGCGCTTCTTCGCGCTGCTTCGCCATGCAAGCTTCAAAACCAGCCGTATCAATATCTTTCCCCCGGCCGCGCAATACATCTTGTGTCAGGTCGAGAGGAAATCCGAATGTGTCATAGAGCCGAAAAGCTACATCGCCTTTCAATGTGCCGCCCTCACCCAACTTATCACTTGCCTCATCCAGCAACCGCATACCGCGGGCCAAGGTTCGGTTGAAGCGGGTCTCCTCCAATCGGAGGGTTTCAGTGATCAGCGCTTCTGCACGTCCCAACTCTGGAAAAGCCAACCCCATGGATTGCGCCAACGTCGGAACCAATCGCCATAGCAGCGGCTCCTCTCCCCCAAGCAAATGAACGTGGCGCATAGCGCGCCGCATGATGCGACGCAGGACGTAACCGCGGCCCTCATTTGAGGGTAAAATACCGTCTGCAATCAGGAAACAAGAGGAACGAAGGTGATCGGCGATAACCCTGTGCGACACCGCACCATCTCCATCAGGGTCAGTATTCGTAGCGCTTGCTGAGGCCTCGATAAGATTGCGGAAGATATCAATAGCGAAACTGTCGTTGGTGCCCTGCAGTGTGGCCGTGATGCGCTCCAGCCCCATACCGGTGTCGATCGACGGACTCGGTAGGTCTGCACGCTCTTCTAGTGTGATCTGCTCGTACTGCATGAATACGAGGTTCCAGATCTCGATGAACCGATCGCCGTCCTCATCCGGGCTGCCCGGTGGACCACCGGGTATACTGGGTCCATGATCGTAAAAAATTTCCGAACAGGGGCCACAAGGTCCGGTATCACCCATGGCCCAAAAGTTGTCAGAGGTCGCAATGCGAATAATTTTCTCGTCCGGCAGGCCCGCAATCTGCTTCCAAAGGCCGTGTGCCTCATCATCCTCTGAATAGACAGTGACGAGCAATTTCTCGATTGGGAGGCCAAACTCCTTTGTGACAAGGTTCCAGGCCAACTCGATCGCTTGGTCTTTGAAATAATCCCCAAATGAGAAGTTACCAAGCATTTCGAAGAATGTGTTGTGTCGAACCGTATAGCCGACATTCTCAAGATCATTGTGCTTACCACCGGCGCGCACGCATTTCTGTGAGGTTACAGCACGAGAGTAACCGCGCTGCTCAGCGCCCGTGAAAACATTTTTGAACTGCACCATACCAGCATTGGTAAATAGCAAGGTGGGATCGTTTTGCGGTACGAGCGGAGACGACGCCACCACCTCGTGCCCATTGCGGTGGAAGTAGTCCAGGAACGTCGATCTTATCTCATTAGCGCCTTGCATGGGACGCCCCTCAAAAATAGTGCCGAATGCCCGGCTTTCTGCCAACACACAAGAATTGGCTGCGAAGCGAACGGGTTTTAGCCCGGAGGCGGATTCGTGTCCACCCGATGCATTACCCTCACAAAACCTGAGTTATTCTATTGCCCAGTATTTGCAACGATTTTGATCACGAGACCATAACGCGCTGCGGGGAAACACCACAAAACAAAACTAACTCTCCTACAGAAGAACGAAGGAACAAAATAGCGCCAGATACTGCAAAGGCCGGCGCGAAGTGCGGGCTGGTCGAAGGTAAGCGATTTCAAGTAAAATGGATGGGAACCGGAGTAATTGGTTTAGCGAAATTTTGTGAAGGCTAGTTTCCCATATGATTGCTGCGAAAAGTTCGTTGCGAAGGTGTGCTGCTTTTTTCCTTTTCACGCTCCTAGGATTATTGTCACTTTCCAAAACCAACGCGCAGGTTCCACACGCGCAAATATTTGGAGATTGGCGAATTCACTGCAATTCGGCAACGGGAGCGCCTTCGAAGTGCCGAATGTTTCAGAATGTTATCGTCAAGGAAACGGGTCAACCTGTCCTGCAAATGATGGTTGGCTACATCAGAGATGTACCGTCACCTGTCGGCGTAGTTACCCTCCCACTCGGGGTCTATTTGCCACAAGGCTTAACACTTCAGGTAGACGACGGCCAAACATACGAGATGGCCTTCGAATTCTGCAGCGCTAAAGGCTGCCGCGTGCGTTTCAGCATCGACGATGCTCTACTCAGCACTTTTAAGGACGGTAGAACCGCCAAGTTTAAATCTTATAACAACATGCGAAAGCCGGTCCGCATTCCGGTTTCCCTGAAGGGATTTACCGCAGCAATTGGACATCTACGCTAATGGTCACACACTGACACTACTATTGACGGCGACACGAAACGGGGCGCACGTACGACCACCTCCGCCGCACGTTATTTCCCCGAGTTGCGATCAATCCACCACGCCTACCTGAGCACTATCTTCTTCAGAAGCATTCGAAGCCTCTTCCTTACCACCTTTCAGCATGGATTCCGCTAGCAAACCAGCATTCTCACGGATGCGCAATTCGATTGCGTCGGCGACCTCCAGATTCTCCAACAGAAACCGCTTAGCATTCTCACGCCCCTGCCCGATACGCTGGCTGTCGTAGGAGAACCACGATCCCGACTTCTCAACAATTCCGGCGTTGACACCGTGATCGAGTAATTCACCTGTTTTGGAAATTCCTTCCCCATACATGATGTCAAACTCAACCACCTTGAACGGTGGCGCAACCTTATTCTTTACCACCTTGACCCGTGTCTGGTTGCCGACCACGTCGTCACGATCCTTAATTGCACCGATGCGACGGATGTCGAGCCGAACGCTGGAATAGAACTTCAATGCATTGCCACCGCTCGTAGTTTCCGGACTGCCAAACATGACACCGATCTTCATACGGATCTGGTTGATGAAGATGACCATGCAATGCGAGCGCGAGATAGAGGAGGTAAGTTTGCGCAACGCTTGGCTCATCAGCCGTGCCTGCAGGCCGACATGCGTGTCACCCATTTCGCCTTCTAACTCTGCGCGCGGCACCAAGGCGGCAACGGAATCGACCACCAGCACGTCAATTGCACCTGAACGAACCAGCGTGTCGGCTATCTCAAGCGCCTGCTCACCGGTATCGGGTTGTGAGATCAACAATTCGTCTAGATCGACGCCGAGATTGCGGGCGTAAGCCGGGTCGAGTGCATGCTCCGCATCTACGAAAGCACACGTGCCACCCGCCTTCTGCGCTTCCGCTACGACATGAAGCGATAGGGTGGTTTTTCCGGAGCTTTCCGGTCCGTATATCTCAACGACTCGCCCACGCGGTAAATCGCCTATACCAAGCGCAATATCCAGTCCCAAAGAGCCCGTCGATACAGCATCAATCTCGACAGCCTGCTCTTGGCCGAGTTTCATAATCGATCCCTTGCCGAAGGATCGCTCGATTTGCGTGAGCGCGGCGTCCAGCGCCTTCGTCTTATCCATGACTTCCTTTTCAACAAGATGTAGAGCGGACTTAGACATTACCATTCCCTTTCCCAATTCCACAGCTTTCCAGTCAGCAAAAACTTGCTGCTAATGTACGATTTTTGTTCTCATGAGCAAGTTCTTTTTTTGTTCTCATTCGAATGGTTGGTAGTGTGCTGATTTATATTGTGCTTTTAGTTGATGAATAGGCAATTCAACGGTAGATGGCTGATCGCGAGAGGCATTGGCACTGGCCCGCGCGGCTCGCGTGGTCTAAGAACAGGCCATGTTTGATTCGCTCCTCATCGCCAATCGAGGCGAGATCGCCTGCCGTGTCATTCAGACGGCGCGGCAACTTGGTATCCGGACCATCGCTGTTTATTCAGACGCGGATGCGCAATCCCGCCATGTTGCCCTAGCCGACGACGCATATCATATCGGTCCTGCGCCCGCCCAAGCCAGCTATCTCGATATCGCACAGCTGATCGAAGCAATTAAGCTTAGCGGCGCCAATGCCGTGCATCCTGGCTACGGGTTCCTTTCGGAGAATGCTAATTTCGCTGAGGCGGTCGCTGATGCTGGTGCTGTCTTCGTTGGCCCCCCCCCTGACGCGATCCGTGCTATGGGCTCCAAGAGCAATGCTAAAACGATCATGGGAAACGCTAGTGTACCCCTGGTCCCCGGCTATCATGGAGAGGATCAAGATCCAGCTTTTCTTTCTAAGGCGGCCGACGAAATCGGCTATCCGGTTTTGATCAAGGCGTCGGCGGGTGGTGGTGGACGCGGCATGCGGCGTGTCGACGCCCCGGAAGAATTTAACAGGGCCCTGGAAGGAGCGCAGCGCGAATCGAAAGCCGCCTTCGGCGATGACAGGGTGTTGATTGAGAAATTTGTTACAAAACCCCGCCATGTAGAGATGCAGGTGTTCGCCGACGGCCACGGTAATGCAGTGCATCTGTTCGAACGAGACTGCTCTTTGCAAAGACGCCACCAAAAGGTCGTCGAGGAAGCGCCAGCGCCAGGCATGACAGATACAGTACGATCAGCCATGGGCAAGGCTGCAGTGGCCGCCGCACGAGCGATAGGCTATCAAGGCGCCGGCACAGTAGAATTCATCGTCGAAGGCGAGCGGGTCAACGAACCGGACGGCTTTTACTTTATGGAGATGAATACTCGCCTACAGGTCGAGCACCCGGTCACCGAAATGATCATTGGGGTAGATCTTGTCGAATGGCAATTACAAGTTGCCGCAGGTGAGCCCCTGCCTCTGTCCCAGGATGCGATTGCGGCATCCGGTCATGCTTTGGAGGTCCGCCTTTATGCGGAAAACCCGGCGCGCAACTTCATGCCGCAAACTGGCCAGCTCAATCATTTACGCTTCCCCGCCGACACATCGCATGTTCGAGTCGACACCGGTGTACGCGAGGGTGATGAAGTCTCGATGTATTACGACCCGATGATCGCCAAAATCGTCACCTGGGATCAGGACCGCGACGGAGCGCTGCGACGGATGCGCGGTGCACTCGCGGAAACGCAGGTAGTCGGATTAAACACTAATCTGGAATTTCTAGCCGCCGTCGCGGCACACCCTGCATTCATCGATGCCTCACTGGAAACCAGCTTCATCGAAACGCATTTATCAACCCTAGTGCTAGACGCCCCCCCTGTATCGAACGATATCCTCGCCCTCGCAGTGCTCGCTGCCCTCCGGCGCGACGCGAGGGAGAGGATGAAGGCAGCCACGGCGTCTAACGACCCCCATTCGCCATGGCAGTTAAACGATGCATGGCGCTTGCACGGGGTCGGTGATATTGAATTACGCTTCCAGGATGGTGAAAACGACATCGTTTTGCGCGCGCGTCCAACGGCAGCTGGATACCAAGTCGCCATAGGTGAGACCAAATGCCTTGTAGACGGCATTCTTGACGAAACCGGCACCATGCGGGCCGAGGTAAACGGCGTGCGGATTAGCGCGACCGTATTAGGCGACGGCACGGACATAATTATCCTTGCGCATGGGCGTAAATACCGCCTAACCCGGCACGACGCGATTGAGGAGGCCTCTGCCGCACAAACTTTGGGCGGCAAATTATCCGCTCCGATGCCGGGGAAAGTTGTGTTGGTTCACGTCGAAGACGGGGAAAAAGTCAAAGCAGGACAAAGCCTCATGGTCTTGGAAGCTATGAAGATGGAGCATGTCATCTTAGCCCCCGCCGACGGGGTCGTCGCCAACATTCGATTTGCTGCCGGCGATCAGGTGATGGAAGGCGATGAGCTACTTGCTATGGCCGAGGCTTAAGCAAACGCCACAACGATTTGGCTTAATTGAAAACTAATAAGCGCGCATGGCATTGCATATCATCAAGCTAAGTGTCGGGATAGACGACATCGATCACCTTAAGGCGGTTCAAACCGTTCGTCGGCAACAGGCGCGAGGATCCGGTTTAGGCGACAAACTGTGGCATCAAACACGCAATACGCCACGTCGGTCCGCAGAATTACTTGATGGTGGGTCGATATATTGGGTCATTAAGGGCGCAATCCGAGTCCGTCAACGGTTCCGTAACTTCGAAACCCTGACCGGTGAAGATCAGCGGCGCCGTTGCCGTTTCATTCTAGACCCCAAGTTGATACCGACCGAACAATGGCCGCGTAGACCTTTCCAAGGTTGGCGCTACCTGGAAGGCGATGATGCACCTGCTGACTTATTGTCTAGTTCGGGGGACGATGGCATGCCGCCAGAACTGGTCGCCGAACTGCGAGACCTGGGACTGTGGTAACACTCTCTGCAAATAAGTTAAAAAATAGCGTTTTGCACCTGGACAAACGATTCAACGCCGCATATACCGTGCGCCGCTGACACGCACTGACCCTTTATTATCGTTCAGTTGGCTTTTTTCGCCCCGTTGCTGATTTCTCGTTGCGACGGATGTTTAAAGTCGTTACGTTTGAAGGGTTGCGCTGCTCCCAACAGGTGAGCACGTCGGCATGATGCCATTTGGTGTCGGTTCTAATAGATTGTGAATATGTGATGGAAGGGATGCGCGGGCGGCGGGTCTTGTTTTTTCAAGGTTTGTTGTTTGCGCATTTGACGGTTTTCGGTCTGTCTGGTAACCGGCCGATAACTGCGTGAATGTGCTCGGACATGCTCTTGTCATGCTGAGTTACTGTTACAGTG
>PBDC01000100.1 GCA_002717185.1 Rhodospirillaceae bacterium | reverse complement strand
TATCCTCAGACTGTATTTTATCTCCGATAAAACCGGCTTATTAAAGCACTACCAGTAAACCTTAGTACTCTCAACGTTACATCTGTGCCCAGGTCTGCCACGGCACGAATTCCGTGTCGCCGACGCCGATCTCCTCGGACTTGGTCAACTCGCCGGAAGCAACGCTTAACATCTTGCGGAAGATCGTCTCTCCGCACTTTTCGAGAGTCTCGGTGCCGTCGACGACGGTTCCGCAATTGATGTCCATGTCCTCGGCCATGTGTTTGTACATTGGCGTGTTTGTTGCGAGCTTCATGGAGGGAACAGGCTTATTGCCATAACAGGAGCCGCGGCCTGTAGTAAAGGCGACTAGGTTGCAGCCTGAGGCGACCTCACCTGTGATCGAACAAGGATCGTATCCGGGGCTGTCCATGAAGGCGAAACCCTTGGTGGTAATCGGCTCGCCATACTTGTACACGCCAACTAGGTTGGTCGAACCGCCCTTGGCGACTGCACCAAGGGATTTTTCAAGGATTGTAGTAAGACCGCCTTCTTTGTTGCCGGGGGTCGGGTTGTTGTTCATGTGGCTGTTATGTTTGGCGGCATATTCCTCCCACCAATTTATGCGTTCGATCAGCTTCTCGCCGACATCGCGGCTGACGGCGCGGCCCGTCAGGAGGTGCTCGGCGCCATAGATTTCCGGCGTCTCGGCCAGCACACCGGAGCCGCCATTCTGCACTAAGGTATCTACGGCGATACCAAGCGCTGGGTTAGCGGTGATGCCGGAGTAGCCGTCTGACCCGCCGCATTGCAGTCCGACTGTGAGCTCTGAGGCTGGCACTGACTCGCGGGTCATCGCGTTGGCGCGAGGCAGGATGCTCTCGAACCAGGCTACACACTCCTCGACTGTCTTTCGGGTGCCACCTTCGGCTTGCAAGGTCGTATAGTGAAAGGTTTCCTCCGAGGGCTGGCCCATCACCTCCAACATCATCGGTATTTGGTTCGCCTCACAGCCAAGACCGAGCATGAGTATGGAAGCAAAATTGGGATGCCGGGCGTGCCCCCAGATTGTCCGTTGCAGCATGCGAAAGGCCTCGTCGTCGGTTCCGATACAACAGCCAGCTCCATGCATGATCGGTACGATCCCGTCGACGTTGGGGTAATCCTCAAGGATACCTCGCTTTTCCACCTCCTTAACGATTAGGCGTGCTGCGGTAGCCGAGCAGTTCACTGATGTGACGATACCCACATAGTTGCGCGTGCCAACCTTGCCGTCTTCGCGGATAAAGCCCTGGAAAGTGGCACGTTCGCCCTCTGGCACCATATCGGTTGGAGTAGTGCGTTTGCTGAACGCGTAGTCGCGGTCGAAGCTTTCGCCAATTGCCACATTGTGCGTATGCACATGTTCGCCTGGAGCGATATGGGCAGAAGCGAAGCCGATTACCTGCCCGTATTTGAGGACCGGATCACCCTGTTTTATTGGTGCTACTGCCATCTTGTGGCCGCGCGGTAGAGCCTCTAACGCGGTTAGACCAACAATGGATACGTCCTCACCCTTGGCAATGTTGGCCAGCACAACAGCGACATTGTCGGTTTCGCTTAGCAGTAAAACGGTGGTGGCGGTCATTAGTGCCTCGTCTCCGCGGTTGCGAGGCCTAGACTTTAACGGTGAACGGGCACGAAACGCCACCCCGCAAAAGCCGGTGGTTCCTAAAACCAGAATGTGAGGAGCCGCGCCAGATTGGTCAGGTGCTAATCCATGCCAACATTAAGCCGCCCTCTCTCGCAGGCTCTATAGATGCTTCTGCGAGAGACCTGGTCAAAAGTGCGCAGCCGGATGCTGGATTGAATTAGGACCGGCGGGTCATGATCTTTCTTTTAAAAATTAGAGAGAGGCGCGATTTACCCTCTATTCCTGAGGATAGCGCCAGGGTTCGTCCGGTTGTTCGGCATCTTCGTCGATAGTCCATTGTGGTAGGGCGAACTCATCATTCACGTCGACGAAGACCATCTTGACCCGCGTGCCAATGCCTACCGATTTAATCATTTCCGGTGACGCAAATTCGCCGTCGGTGGTGACCAAGTTGCCGGCGACACGCAGGGCCTCGTCGGCGGTCGGCTCGCCTTTTTGCGTATCGAGATCGACCAAAAGGATCATGTAAGGCACCTTCTCCTTGAAGGCGGGTTGGATCGGGTGATGTACCTCAACATAGGAGTGAACCGTGCCTTTGGCTTCCACCGAAATCCACTCACTCTCGCGGTCGCTGGTCCAGGGGCAGGCGGTTGCTGGTGGATAGCGCAGCAAGCCACTTTCCTTGCCGCGCTGCAGGCGGAAGTCGCGCTCAGAGCAGTAGCGGAAGAAATCCAGGTTTTCGCCATCGAGATCGTCGATGGTCAGGGTCATGCCCATATATTCGCCTTGTACTGGCATCGTTTTCCTCCCCTTTTAACGTGCGTCTTTTGCCATCACCATTGCCGATCCAGTGCCGGGCATGGCCCAGCCGAGATTAGCGGTTAGCTCGACATCCTTCACCTGTCGGCAGCCACCTTCGGAATAGTCATGACTATGTTGTTTTTTGCCATCTGGCCCAACCGGACAGGAATCGTCGACCTGACCGCGCAACTGCCGCGTGTTCTCTATGACCATATTCATGCCGTGCGTATACCCCTCGCAGAGATGCCCGCCGGACGTGTTATTCGGTCGTGCGCCTCCTAATTCAATTATGCCAGAGGAAACGTAGTCACCACCTTCGCCCTTCTTGCAGAAACCGTAATCTTCAAGTTGCAGCATTGTCGTGAAGGTGAAGGCGTCGTAGGAGCCGGTGACGTCGATATCTTCCGGCCCAACCCCCGCGTTTGGCCAAAGTATCTCTTTGGCGTAGTGGCCCGCTACGGTCGAGATCGGCCCGTGCTGATAATGCATATCGATGCGCGGCTTGCAGCAGCGACCGACTACGGACTGAATTACGGCCGGCGGGTTCTTGCAGTCGCGTGCACGGTCGAGCCGGGTAACGATAATGCAGGTAGCATTGTCTGTCTCAACGCAGCAGTCAAGCAGATGTAAAGGCTTGCAGATGATGCGTGAATTGACCACGTCCTCAACCGTGTAACGCGTCTTGTAATAGGCCTTCGGGTTATTCGAGGCATGCTTGGAATGTGCGACCTTTACGCCTGCGACCTGTTCTGGTGTTGTACCGTAATCATACATGTGGCGAAGGAATGTTGGCGCGAACATTTGCCCGGCGCTCTGCCAGCCATAGGCGCGGTGATGGATTTGGTCGCCGTTAATCGGCACTGCGGAGCGCGCGCCGGTGCCGCCTATACGTACCGCACTATAACCGTTCATCGCGCGGAATATTGCGACCGTCTTGCACATGCCGGCCTCGATAACCCCGATTGCAATGCCTATCAGGGCTTCCGTCGAAGAGCCACCGCCATGCACGTCCATATAGAAGTTCAGCCGGATGCCGAGGTCGCCGGCGATGAAGGTCGAGAAGGTCGAGTCGTTACCAGAATAACTTAACATGCCGTCGATGTCGTCGGCGGTCATGCCGGCATCGTCCATAGCATTCTTAACGGCCCAGGTGCCAAGCGCCCGCGTGGTTTCATTTGAACCGCGCCTATAGGTCGTTTCGCCGACGCCGCAGATCGCGTATTTACCTCTAAGGAAATTTTCTGTTGAAACGTCCGGTTCACTAACGCTCGATAAGGTCATGTGGGTTTGCTCCCTCTCGTCGCCGGCTTGCAGTTCAGCTACAAGCATTGGAATATAATTTCCATAAACGGAACGATGTTTCACCAGCTGCGTCAAGGGGCGCGGGATGATGTTCTGGGAGGGTGCGATATGGCGCTTGAAATTACACCGGCCGACGCGACGCTGTCAGCCACCGTGCGCGGCGTGGATTTGGGCGATCTGGACGATACAACGTTCCGCGAAATCGAGGCGACATGGCACGAATACGGTGTCCTGATCTTCCCAGGACAAAACTTAAGCGATGAAGCACATCTCGCTTTCACCCGCCTTTTCGGGCCACTGGAGCAAAGCATCCGGCGGAACCGTGCGACTGGTATCTCTAATCTCAGCAACGTGCAGTCGGACGGTACAGTAGCGCCGTCGTCGAGCCTGCAGGCGCGGTTCTTGATAGGCAATACCTTCTGGCACAGCGACAGCTCCTACAAGCGTGTAGGTGCCAAGGCATCGATCTTGGCGGCACAGGTTGTGCCCAATACGGGCGGCGAAACTGAATGGGCCGATATGCGTGCGGCTTATGACGTGCTCGACGACGAAATGAAGGTCTGGCTTGAAGATAAAATCGCTGTGCATGACTATGCTTTCAGCCATTCGCCGTTCGGTGGTAAGGAAATCCTTAACAAGGTGGAACTGGCCCACCTCGACGCCGTTGAACACCCGATCGTCCGAGTGCATCCGGCGACTGGCCGAAAAAACCTTTTCGTTGGAAGGCATGCCAGCCACATCCTTGGCGAAGACCTGGAGGAAAGCCGTAAAATGCTCGCAGACTTGACAGAGCAAGGGGCGCAGCCGCCGCGCACCTTCAAGCACAAATGGGCTGTCGGCGATATAGTGATTTGGGACAATCGCTGTGTGCTGCATCGAGGTCACCGCTGGCCTGAGGATCAACCGCGCACGATGGTGCGAACGACGGTTGCTGGCGACGATCGCGACAATGAATGGGTTATGGAGGGTGAGACGCGGGGGCCGGTGGTCATTCAAGGCGAGTTTTGATCCTGGCCGATGACACCCTTACTCCAACAGGCTGAGTAAAAAACGAGGAGGCAGCATGAACCGCAGCATTGGAAAAGGTTTGCCGACCAGTGGCAGCTCATTACTTAGTCTGATGTTAAAGTTTACGGGCGAGCTAGCGACTTTGAAGGTGTCAAACTGGGAAAACTCATCCACAACAGTCGCGTATCCAACGTTTGATCTGAACCTGACAGGTTCCCAAAGGCCAGCGAGAATTGACAGGCTATGACATTGTCACAATTTGATATCGATGCGCCGAGGGTGGTTTTTTATATTTCAGTATTTTCTTTCATATCCACTGTGCTACTTCAGTCACCGGGCGGACCGATAATTTTTTTGCGGACAATCGCGTCCTAAAGGGCGCATAGCTAGTGGGGAGCGCGATGAGCGGTTACGAATATATCTTGACGGAAGAGGAAAGCGGTGTCGGCATCGTCACGATGAACAGGCCAGACGTGCTGAATGCAATGAACCGGCGCCTCACGATCGAATTGCACGATGCGCTGCAAAGCTATGTTGCCAATGACGATATCGGCTGCATTGTCATCACCGGAACCGGCGACCGCGCTTTTTCCGCAGGCGGGGATATCCATGAGCAGCGCGAGAACGACCGAAAATATACGCAGGAAGAACTCGACGCGCATTCCGAGAAGTACTTGCACATTAGCTATGATATTGGCGCTTGCCCGAAACCGACGATCGGTATGATGAATGGGCTAGCTTATGGTGGCGCGGCTGTGCTGTCTTCATCGCTCGATATGCGTATTGGTTGTGAGGACACAAAGTTCCGCTTTCTTGCCGCCGCTTACGGCCGGATCAACAGTACTTGGACCCTGCCCAATCAGGTTGGATGGCCGATGGCGAAGGAATTGCTTTTGACTGCGCGCGTCGTCGAGGCAGAAGAAGCGTATCGGATAGGATTGCTGAATCACCTCGTGCCACGAGCGAATCTGCGAGCGAAGACGATGGAGATTGCCGGTATGATCGCCGGCAATCACCGTGCGTCTGTGAAAGGGATCAAGAAGCTTCTGCTCGACGATATGGGGGGCTCCCTGAAGGACCACTGGGACAATGAGAAACACTTTACTCGCCACGTGCTACCCGGAGCGAAAGCGGAGGATGCCTTTCCCGAATTCATAGCCCGCAAGGGCCGCCCACCAGAGTAGCTGTGTCACATATACCAGCCTGGTTTGATAGGCTGGCGGCACAAAGGCATTGCAGCTTTTTCTTGTGACAGTAGTTAGATTTTTTTTGGGCACCCTTTGAAAGGTGGGGGATGATCCCTATCTTGAGGGTCATACTGGGCTCTTAACTTGTTGCCGCTAAGGCTCCCGTTCATATTTGCTATAAGCCGTATTCTGCATGGATATTCCTTTTGAGATTCAGTTCGACCTGACCACTTTCATGCAGGTCGTTTTTATTGATCTGGTGCTGTCGGGTGATAACGCCATCATCATTGGCATGGCTGCGGCCTCGTTGCCACCGGCGCTAAGACAGAAAGCGATCGTCTGGGGTATCGCATTGGCGGTGGTTTTGCGGGTGGTTTTAGCTGCATTGACTGTCTATCTGCTAAGTATTACGGGCTTGAAGCTTGTCGGAGGACTGCTGCTTTTCGTTGTCTGTTATCAGCTCTGGAAAGATTTGCGCTCCGATAGCGAAGAAAAACAAAGCCAAAAAGAAAAGACCGCGGAACCCGGGGCCGAAGATGCCGAAACGGCCGGTATATTCTCACCAATGTTTATGCGCGCGATGGCAACTATCATCGTCGCGGATGTTTCCATGTCGCTTGACAATGTGCTTGGCGTCGCCGGCGCAGCAAAGGATAACGTCCAAATGCTGGTCTTTGGTCTGGTTCTGTCCATCGTACTTATGGCGGTGGGTGCGAACCTAGTGGCACGGTTGCTGCACCGATACCAGTGGATTGGCTATATCGGCCTTGCTGTCATCGTCTGGGTGGCGGGCGAGATGACCTATGTTGGCACCGTGGAGGTTTACGAGCATCTGCGCGCCTGATTGTTGGTAAAACTAGTATTTATTGCGAGGAGCGAAAATTGGTTCGCTCCGAGGTGTTTTAGCCAAGTTTCTCTAGATTGGTGTTCGAGCGTTGCATTTCGATTGTGTTTGCTTTGAATAACGGCATGGCGCTGGCCTCTATCCCAAATTTTCTCCTGACCTCTAAATTTTTGGCACCGGTAATATTCCGATTTATTGGAACATTTTCGGCTAGGCGTTACAGCTGACGCTTGTGGTCAGGCCGGAACCACCGCTTCCGCTTCTATTTCTACCTTCATTTCAGGAGCAACTAGAGCCGATACTTCGTAAAGCGTAGAGGCTGGGCGGTTATTGCCAAAATAACGTTGCCGGATCGGGTTGATTTTTGCGCGGTCGTTGATGTCAGTCAGCAACACCGTAACTTTGACGATATGTTCCGACCTCCCACCAGCGGCGCGCAGGCAGCGGTCCAAAATGTCGATCGCGATTTGGAATTGATCACCGGTATCCTCTGGGATCGTGCCGTCGGGCCTTACACCGACAGTCCCGGAAATCCAAACCCGATCTCCGGCACGAACAGCGTGACAATAGTGGCTGACCGGCTCCATCTCATCTGGCAGTAGATATCGTTCTATTTCGGTCATCGAGGTATTCCTTAATTTGCTGTCATGCCGCCATCAATCACCAACTCCGAACCGGTAACCCAAGATGATTCGTCAGACGCGAGATATAGGCACCCCATAGCGATGTCTTCAGGCTTTCCGAAACGGCCAAGTGGCGTAGCGGCCATTCGCTGTTCTACGATCTCCGGGTTTGCGTGTCCCGGGGCGGTCATCGGCGTGTCGACAAAGCCGGGATGTATTGAGTTCACCCGTATCTTGTCTGATGCATACTGTATGGCCACTGATTTGGAAAAGATGCGGACCGCCCCCTTTGAGGCATGATAGGCACCGTTAGCGTGCGACCCGACAATGCCGCAGATCGAGGAGATATTGACGATCGAACCACCACCGGCTCGGCGCATCGGTGCCAGCACGGCCTTTGTGCCCAGAAACGTTCCGGTCGCATTGACTTCCATGATCTGATTCCAGGCCTCTAGTGACTGGTCTTCCAATAGGCCGCCCGCCGTTTGTGTCATTTGGATGTTTTGCTTGGGGTCCCGGCCGGATACGCCTGCAATGTTGGTCAAAATATTAATCTTACCGAACATCGCCTCGGTTTCGGAGACCAGAGTCTTCCACCCTGTCTCGTCAGTTACATCAAGCGACCGGTAAATCGCTCTGCCGCCATCGCTTTCGATCGCTGCGGCGACCGCTTCACCGGCGGTGACATTTACGTCACTGACCACAACCGAGGCGCCATGTGTGCCGAACGTTCGAGCGGTTTCCGCGCCGATGCCGGATGCTCCACCGGAAACAATTGCGACCTTGCCGGTTAATCTTTGTCCTGGTTCCATTGCCGCGCTCCTTAGTTGTTGCACAATGATGGTGCAGCTGTGGAGCAGAACAGGCAAGGCTTGCGTGAATACGGGACGTTGTTAGAATTTGACTATGTCTGAAATCAATTCTGACGACGCGTCCGTTATCGATCGCGACTTCACTGGACCCATCGCCTGGAGCGGGGCTGCGCTCGGTTTAGAAGACGGTGTCGTTCAACTTGACCAGACCTGTCGTGATGAAATCGAAGCGGTCGTCTTGGAGTTGCGTGCCAATCCGCTTCCGACATTAATGATAACCCCTGATTTGTTCGAGATGCCTGCTTGCCGCGCAATGATGGCCATCGCAAATCAGGAAATTCGGAAAGGACTAGGTTTCGTTATAATCAATCGTTTGCCGATGGACCTTTGCAGCCGTGACGAAGCGGTCATGCTATACTGGTTGTTGGCCTCGATGATCTCCCGGCCGGTGGCGCAGAGCTGGGATGGCAAGATGATTTACGATGTTCGGGATAAAGGACGGCCGCCGGGTAATGGTGTACGGCCGGACGTCACCAACGTCGGACAGAATTTTCACACCGACAACAGTTATAACCTTTGCGCGCCTCATTATTTGGGATTGTTGTGCCTGCAGACGGCAAAATCTGGCGGCATCAGTCGGCTTATCAGTTTCAAGACGGCGCATAACGAAATGCGGAAACGTCATCCCGACCTATTGCGCCGTCTTTACCAGCCGTTCTATTTCGATCGCCAGCGTGAACATGCGCCAGACGATCATATGACCACCTATCATCCGATGTTCGAGAACCATGATGGCGAGCTCGTCGCGAGGCTGTCATATCGCCAGGTCGTCTATGGCTACAAGCTGGAAGGTAAGGAACTCGACCGTGAGGGAAGGGCGGCGTTGGACGCCTTCGAGGCGATCCTTAATGAACCAGTGATGTGGAAGGATTTCTTTTTCGAACCGGGACAGATACAGCTATTGGACAATCGCCGTTGCGGACATTGCCGTACTGCATTTGAGGATTACCTGGAACCGGAGCGGCGGCGTCATCTGGTGCGAATTTGGATGCGGGATAACGGTCGCTGTTTTTACCACGGTTAGATTGAACTCTAGAGAAATGGTGGAACAGGTTGGCTATAACCAGCGCTAGCCGCGAGCGACGGTTCGCAACGTTTTTAATGTCCCTCCAAACACATTTAAAAGGCAGCGGGCCTTCCTTAGGGTTGCGCTGCACACGTGCGCGGCTGCCATTACGAGCATTTATTTCACCTTATGAAGCTCTCGCTAAACCCGTCGTGGGATCTTATAGCCGACGGATTCCCGATCCCAGGTACGGTCGGTTACACCGGCTTGGCGTAACGGCTCTTTTTGCATCTTTCCGGTGGCGGATTTGGGAATTTCTGCAACGATCTCGATGAAGCGGGGTACCGCAAATCGCGGAATGTATTCGGCACAATAGTTTAGCAGGGCGACGTGATCGATTGATGTGCCAACCTCAGTAACGATGATGGCTTTAACTTCGTCTTCACCGCCGGTGCCTTCCAATTTGATGCCGACCACGGCACATTCTTTGATGTCTGGATGTTCGTTCAGGACTTGCTCGACTTCATAGCTGGAGATGTTTTCGCCGCGCCGTCGAATACGGTCCTTTATTCGGTCTGCAAAGTATAACCGGTCTTTGGCGTCGAAATATCCCGCGTCGCCAGTGTGATACCAGAGATTGCGCCAAGCCTCGACGGTCTTCTCGGGCATACGGTAATAGCCTTGATTGAAAACAAAGGGCAGCTTTGGCCGTACGACGATTTCACCGATCTCTCCTTGCGGTATGGAAGCGTCGGTTTCTGGGTCGACGATAGCCACTTTATAGAACTCGTCGCGTACATGGCCCGCCATGCCTGGTAAAAGCGGGTCATCCAAAGTCGTGTAGCACACGATACTGGTTTCCGTGCCGCCGAAGGCCTGCATGAAACGGAAGCCAAATCGTTGTTCCATTGCCTCACTCCATTCTGCGGCTATAGGCACGGCGATAACAATGCGCAGTTTGTTGTCCAGGTCGTACTTGGTTTCCGGTGTCCGGAAAATCATTTCTGGCATTACTCCGAGCGCGTTGGAGACCGTTGCGCCGCAAGCCCGTACTTCGTCAAGCCAGCGGTTTGGTGAGAACCTTTCTACGCAATAGATTCTGCTCCCTGCGATCAGGGAACCGACTACCTGCATGAGTAATCCCATGCCGTGGAAAATTGGCATGCAGACGTACTGACAATCCGTTTCATTTAGTTCCATTGCCCAGGCCAAATTGTGGCCGAATGCGTAACAATGAGCATGCGGCATCAAAACGCCTTTGGCTGGGCCTGTTGTGCCCGACGTGTACATAATGAAGGCGATGTCTTCAGGGCGTGGTCTGAGCAAGACACTGTCATCTGCACCCTCGATTTCGGTAAGTACCTCGTATGTCATGGCATCGGCGGTTGCCAATACCGAAGGACGTTCGGCCGGGACGTTGCCCGCTACAAATATCGTGGCCGAAAGGTTCTCGTTTCCACCTTCAACATTGTCGAATGCGTCGTGGAGATCATGATCGAGAAAAATTACGCGTGGCTCCGAGTTTCTTAGTTGGTGCTGCAGGAATGCACCTTTCAGCTCGGTGTTGATCGGCACGAAAATGGCACCGAGCTTTTGGACCGCGATCATCGTTAGCATGAATTCGATGCGGTTTTTCAATACGGCCATCACTCGGTCGCCGGGGACAACGCCTAGACTAGCTAAGCTGCGAGCCAGGGTGTCACTTTCACTGTCGAGTGAGCAAAAAGTCAGCCGCGTACCATGTTCGAACGCCATGAACTCGCGGTCGCCATGCATCTCCGCCTGTCGCTGGACCAGGCTGACCAGCGTCCAATTAGAGGGGTCTATTGTCACGCAGCTTCCGCTGCCTTGAACGCATCGCGTGCTTCAAGCCGATCGGCATAGGCGCTGAGATTTGGGCAATCGCTGAAATCTCCGCCTAGCCGACGGGACATGATGACGGCGTGACCGGTAATCGTATCTGCGATAGTGAAATCGCCAGCGAGAAAGTCGCGTCCCTGCATGTGTGCCTCGGCAGCGCCAAGGGTCCGGTTCAACAACTTAAGAGAACGTGCAGCAATCTCATCATTGCGGCGTTCTGGAGGCAGCAGAATGGTCTCGACAACATAGTTGTTGATAGGCGGCATTATCATGCCTTCTGCGTAGTTGAGCCATTGTAGATAGGTCGCGAAATTTTCGGCTTCAGGGCCTGGCACCAGGTCCGGTGCATATTTTGCGCCGAGATATTGCGCGATTGCTGTACTTTCAGTGATAGTCGTGTCTCCATCGATCAGGGTTGGCACGCGTCCATTCGGGTTAATTTTGGTGTATTCAGGACTACGCATTTCCTTTTGCCCAAGAGTAAACCGCACAAGCTCGTATGGTTTGCCGATTTCCTCCAAGAGCCAGACGGTGCGAACTGCACGTGATCTCGGGGCGAAATAAACTTTCATCCATCTTTCCTTCTTTGGATCATTTGTCTAAGTGAACTTGGGCCAGTGCGATACCGCTTTCTCCAGCGACCGCGTAGAGTAAATAGACATTGCCATCCTCTTCATAGATTGCCGGGTCGCGCAACTGATTGACATGGCCATAAGCGGTGCTGCGGATCGATGGTTCGTTTGGCTTATCCGCTCCCTCCCAGGAATGCTCCGGCCGGAGCATTACAATTGGTTCGGTCTCTTGCCAAGTACTCCAATCATCGGAGAGATCGATCGAACTCAATAAAATGCTCTCCGGTGCGTGGCCCACTTGGGTCCAGAACACGTGCATCGTGTTGCCGCGCTGTAACAGGGCAGAATGGCGCATATCTGGGTTAAACAGCCGTGGGCCTTCTTCAAACCCCGTATAGCCGTCTTGTGATCGGTAGAATTGTCCCGGCATAGCCATAGCGTAAACTGCGTCCGGTCGCTGAAAGACGCGGAAGTAGGTACGGCCGAGGATTTCTGGTTTGGCGATGAAATCGATACCGTTCTTTGACACAGCGACCCGTGTTGCCTGCTTTGCGAAAGCTTCTAAGCCATGGAAATACATCATAATATTTTGTTCGTCTTCATTCACATGAACGTCGGGCGATGCGATATGTGTGGTTGTCGCTTCGACGGTGAAGTCATGCGATCGTTTCCCCGGCATAGAGGCGCGGCTGCTGGCCATCGCGGCAGCGCCGCCGTCAGCAGGCACCGGCGGCGGTTCGGTCGGGAACAGCGAGTCTTTCAGGTGCAGGCTTCCGGGAGGATGGACCTGCCAAGGCCCGGTTAACGCATCGGCATAAGCAAGTCGAATGTAGGTGCCCTTATGATCAGCGAAGTAGAGATAGTACTGGCCAAGAGGATCCTTGACCCAATCCGGCACACGTATCAGCGAAGGACCTTGAATGTTGTCGCCGATAGATGAGTGCGTTTCAGGGCCGATGATCGGGCGGTCGCAAAGCCGTTCTACATGTACCATCATTTTATCCTGTTGCTTTTCGTTGCGTGGGTGGCTCGCGGGCTTTCGCCGTCATACCACGCTTGAGGCTGGTTGAAGTCAGGATTTTCGTATTGTTCTGGCGGACCTGCAATCCGCCCTGCGCGGTGGGCCCTCGTGAAAATTGCTAGCGGTGCGATAGCTGAGGGGACAACTGTACGTTAGACGAAGGTCAATCTGAAATCGATCTTGAGAACGTTATCGGATAGATTGATAGTCGCAGCGGCAGTCGTTCAGCCAATTTTTGACCGGCAGGTGAATAAGAAATGAGGGCAGGAATATCGTGGTAGGAGAAGCCTCGTGACCGAAACTGTACTCGAGTCTGGTAAGTTGCCTGCCGCGCTTTTGAGACGACTTCTCGCTCCGTTTAAAAAGGATACGCCAGAGCTTTTGCTGCCGCCGAGCGTTGGCGAAGATGCTGGCGTGATTGGGATCGGCGGCGGTGCGCTTGTTACTGCTACCGATCCCATCACGATGACCGGCAATGAGGTCGGTGGCCATGCGGTCTTGATTAATGCCAATGACGTTGCGGTACTTGGTGTACGGCCGAGGTGGTTTCTCGCCGTATTCCTGTTGCCGGTCGGGACGACGGTGTCGGAAGTCGAGGGCATATTTGAGAATATGAGACAGACCCTGGAAGCCCTGGACATTGTACTTGTTGGTGGTCACACCGAAGTGACCGATGCCGTTAATCAGCCAGTCGTGACCGGACAGATGCTTGGTTTCCAGACGAATGGTCATTTTGTCAAAACAGGCGGTGTTCGACCGGGAGATAAAATATTGCAAATTGGGCCTGCGCCCGTGGAGGGTGCAGCTGTCGTTGCGCTGGAATTGGGGACGCAGCTGAGTTTGCCGGACAGTCTATTGGCGGAAGCACGTGACGCAATTTTGAATCCCGGTATCGCTGTGATCGAACCCGCCTTGCGGTCGGCGGCATTAGGGGCAAGTGCAATGCACGACCCGACCGAAGGCGGTTTGTCGGCCGGATTGCACGAACTCGCGGAAGCGTCCAGCGTTGCCCTGGAGGTTAGGGCCAGCGCAACGCTTTGGTACGGGCCGGGGATCGCGTTGTGTGAAGCAGTCGGTGCCGATCCTTGGGGAATGCTGGCATCCGGAACGTTGCTCGCGGCATTTCCGTCTGATCGTGTCGATGAGGCTGCGAATGTCCTCGTAAGAGATGGTAACGATGTTGCACTTCTTGCGATCGCAGAGGCCGGCGAGGGCGTCCGTTTCGACGATGGTCGCTCATTGCCGCGCTACGAGCGGGACGAGTTGTCACGGATTTTGGCTGGGGCATAGCGCATATCGCTACTCTGGGGCTAAAGTATTCGACCGATACTCGCAGGGAGACGATGCTATGCCGCACGACCTGACTTTCTCGAACACCCATCAAGATCTTGCCGCCCGAGACGAAGATTATGTTTTAGGCTGGCGCTTCGAGCCGCGAATTATCTTCGAGCGTGGCGAAGGAACACAATTGTTTGATGTCGATGGCAACGCCTATTACGACATGAGTTCGGGGATGATGTCGCTGACCTTGGGGCATGCACATCCAGAGCTAGTCGATACCATCAAGAGCATGGCCGAGCGCTTCACGCATCAGTCCTCTTGGTACAGTAATCCTTGGGCGATCGAATTCGCTGAACTGCTCGCGACGACCCTTCCGGGTGAGCTTAAGATGACGAATTTTGCCGTCACAGGTTCGGAAGCGAATGAAATCGCTATGCGTATGGCGCTGGGTGCAACTGACCGCTTCGATATCTGTTCCATGGTGCGCGGTCTGCATGGCGGTTCGCTTGCAGCAGAATCTGTGACTTCGGTTGGCGGAGCGAGGCGGCGAGGTCTAGGCCCGTTGACGATGCCGGCACGGTCTAACTGTATCGTGCCAGCGTTCTACTACAGGGCGCCGGTCGAAGACCGCGACCAGTGGGACGAGATCAGCCTAAAAATGACTGAGGAACTGATTGAATATACGACATCGCAGGAAGTTGCGGCGCTGATGCTGGAACCGATTGCAGTCCCGGGTGGCATGATTGTGCCATCGGAGCGGTGGCTTCGTGGTATCCGCGAGATCGCTGACAGATGGGACGCGTTGCTCGTTTTCGATGAATGCCAGTTGGCGCCTGCGCGCACCGGTAAGTTCTGGGCTTTTGAGCACTTTGGGGTCGTCCCTGATATCGTTACCTTCGGCAAAGGTTTAACCGCAGGCTTCGCAAATTGCGGCACAGTGACGACGCCGGAAATTGCCGAGAAGACCCGCGGCACGAAGGGGCTACCTTGGGCCGGCACATATCCGCAAGACCCGTTACCCTGTGCGGTGGGACTAACGCAACTAAAAGTGATCCTGCGCGAAAACCTGGTAGAGAAAGCGGCGTTAGAGGGAACATTTGTTGGTAAGCGATTGAACGAAGTCCAAAACAAACATAATTGTGTCGGTGATGTACGCGGGATGGGGCTGTATCGGATGCTGGATATAGTGACCGACCGTGAAAGTAAGGAACCTGATGCAGAGATGGCGGAGCGCATACGGTATCACGCTCTGGAAGAAGGCTTGCTTCTGATCGCCGTAAAAAATTATGTCCGCTTTTGCCCGCCTTTGATTGCAAGCCACGAGGAGCTTGACGATATGATTGGCCGCCTCGATGCGGCGATTGCCAAAGCTGAATTAGGCCTCGATATCGGCACTAATCTTAGTGCCTCCAGTTCGCTTGCCACCAACTCCATCACTTAGTGGCCCATGATTAAGGAATTCGTTATCGAGGCGATAGAGTCGCCAACTTTCGGCGGTCGTTCGTTCGGGAATATTGGTCGGTATGAACGACTGATGGGTTATGCCGTTGGTGCGGTTGATCCCGCCGACGAACATAATGCCGGGATTGTTAATATAGATAAGGCACCGTGTAACGAGGAAGGGCAGGTCGAATACAAGAGTGAAATCTGTATTTTGCGACCAATTGACCCTGCGAAAGCTAATGGCTGGTTGTTTTACGAGGTATTGAACCGTGGTTCTAAACGAGCGGTATGCCGGGTCAACACCGCTCCAGCAGTAAACCATTCCGAGACGGAGGACGTGGCCGGCAATGGTTTTCTAATGGAGCAAGGATATACGCTCTTGTGGTCAGGTTGGCAGGATGATGTAAAAATCGGCAATGATCGTATGCGCGCTTATTATCCTGTTGCGTTGGATGGTGAATGTGCACTGGTCGGGCGTGTTTTGGACGAAACCATCGACGATACGAACGCTGCAACCTTCACCAAAGAGCTTATTTATCCGGCGGCTGCTCTTGATATCAATGATGCAGATTTAACCGTGAGAGTGCATGAGCGCGACGAGCGGCAGCGGCCTGCTGGATTATCGTGGCATTATCGCGACGAGTACCATATAGAAATTACCCGACCGAACGATCCAGTCTTTGATGCGGGCGCAATTTTCGAATTTATCTACACCGCCAAAGATCCGAAGGTTACTGGCCTTGCTTTTGCCTTGCATAGGGACATCGCGGACTTTCTGCGTAGCGGAGAGCCTGACGCTGTCGGCAATGTGAACCCGCTAAATAGCTCGCCACCTCAGCGCCTTATGCTATTTGGCATTTCTCAGAGCGGCCGCTTCGTGCGGGACTTTCTTTATCAAGGTTTCAATGAAGGACCAGATGGTGAACAGGTGTTCGATGCCGTCGTACCGGTTATAGCCGGGTCGCGTAAGACGCAGATTAATATGGCGTTTGCTCAGCCCGGCCGCTATCAGCGCCAGCACGAGGACCACAACTATCCAGGTGACCAATTCCCGTTCGCCTATAGCGAACTGACCGATCCGATTTCTGGGAAGACAGATAACCTTCTTGCGAAATGCCGAGCGACGAACACGACGCCGAAGATTATGCATTTTGATACCGAGACCGAGATTTGGTCGGCGCGCGCTTCGCTGGTGGCGACGGACTGTGAAGGCAAGGATATTTTACAACCGGACGACGTCCGGATCTACCTCGCGTCCGGAATACCGCATGGTTGGGCGGTGCCGCCTAATGGCACGGCAATGCAACTGCCAGACAACGAGCTGTGTTATGGAGCATTGATACGACCGTTACTGGTGGCTTTAAAAGATTGGGTGGAGCACGGCGTTGATCCGCCGCCTAGCTGTTTCCCGAGCGTATCAGATGGGACCCTTGTACGGCCCATGTTGGCGGGTTATCCGGAACTGCCAGGTGTCGCTTTTGAAGGCACGATTAACGAATTAACGCTCATGGATC
>PBDC01000099.1 GCA_002717185.1 Rhodospirillaceae bacterium | reverse complement strand
ACGGCAAAGGATCGTCACGCGAGCATAGCCCTCAGGCGGAACTCTATTCCGGCGTAAAACTGATCATTGCCGAAAGCTTCGAGCGGCTATACCGACAAAATTGCGACAACCTTGGTCTTTTCACATCGACGGACTTCGGCCTCATCGATCGTATCCGCGCCGGTGAGGAAATCCCCATTGAAGACCTGGTTGGCGATCGCGAGCCGTTAGCAGCGAAAATCCTGCGCGCCGGCGGACTGCTCGGTTTCGGCAAGGCGATCGCGAAAGGCCTGCAACCCGCCGTCGCTGACCCAGACGCTATGGAGGGCCCAAAAACTCTAGCTGAGAAAATCGTCGCGCGGCACGCTGTAGTCGCCGACGAACTCGATTGGGACCTGAAGCCTGGCACGGCCGGCTTCGTGCAGCCTGACTGGCGCTATTTTCATGATATTTTCTCCGCGCAATGCGCGCACGCTCTTCACGAGTTCTACGGCCCCGACCTGGATCTCCACAAACCAGATTCCATTATCTCATTCGAAGACCACTACTCCTACGCCCACCGGCCAGAGGTGAATACCAAGTACGACCGGATGCCGGACATCCGCCGTATGTCGATAGGACATCGCGCCTTCTGGCAGAAATATGGCCTGAAAGATCATGGCTACCTGGAGGGCGAAGAAGGGTCGGAAGGCATTTCGCATGCAGTAATGACCGAATCATACGCCCTTCCCGGCCAGCTGCTGGCGGGCACCGACTCGCACACGCCACACAATGGCGCATTAGGCTGCTTGTCCTATGGTGTCGGTAGCACCGACATGGCGAACTCATTGATGACAGGTCTCAACCGAATTTCGATGCCGGAATCGGTCCGCGTTGAGCTGAAGGGCGATATCCCCGCCGGCGTCATGGCCAAGGATATTGTGCTCACGGTGCTGGCCGACGAATTCACCAAAAGCGGCGGTGGCATCGGCAAGGTATACGAATTCGGCGGCAACGCGGCAGCGCAGTTACCGGTCGACGAGCGCACAACCTTGACCAACATGACGGCAGAAATGGGTGGACTCACCGGCATCTTTGCGCCGGATGAACAGACCGTGCGGTTCCTCAAAGAACGGCGCGACGTCGACTTCACCCTAGAATCCTGGATGAAGAGCGACAAAGGTGCACAATACGTCCATACAATTGAAATCGATTGCAGCAGCCTAACCCCGATGCTGGCTGCCCCCGGCGACCCGGGCAACGGCGTCCGCCTGCCTGACCTGGGGGACCCGGTTCAGGTGCATATAGCGTATGGCGGCTCCTGCACCGCTGGGAAACGGGCCGACTTCGACGGCTATCACGAGGTACTGCGCTGGGCTGCCAACCGGGGATTGAAAGCCGCCGATGGAGTTAAACTCTATTTGCAGTTCGGCACAATTGCGGTGCGCGACTATTGCCGTGATCAGGGCTATATCGACGCCTTTGAGAAGGTTGGCGCGGAAATCTTGCACCCCGCCTGTGGCGCCTGCGCCGGCTGCGGCCCAGGCCTGTCGCTCGATACAGAAACGGTGACTGTCAGCGCGATCAACCGCAACTTCCCTGGCCGCTCCGGACCCGGCAAGGTCTGGCTCGCGAGCCCAGTCACCGTTGCTGCCAGCGCCATAGCCGGCGAAATCGTCTCGTTCGAAGAGCTGCAGGCACGGCACGCATAATCGTCGGAGAACCGCCATGTTCGAAGGATTCAGACGCGACCAAAAGCTCGTAAACGGCGTCGAGATAAACTTCGTGCAAGGTGGAGATGGGCCGGCGGTACTGATGCTCCACGGCTATCCGCAGACGCACGTGCTATGGCACAAGGTTGCGCCACAGTTGATAACCGACTACCGGGTCTTGGCGCCCGACATGCGTGGTTATGGCGATAGCAGCAAACCAGCTGCCGCGCCTGGTGACCATATCGTCTACTGCAAACGGACGATGGCGCAGGATATCGTTGCGCTGATGGAAGCGCTCAACATAGACACATGGCATGTGGTAGGACATGACCGCGGCGTAAGGGTTGGACACCGAATGGCGTTGGACAATCCAAGCCGGGTGAGCAGCCTTACCTCGCTCGACGTGGTACCTACACAACAGGCGTTCGAGAACATGGACGCGCAAATGGCAATGGCGTTTTTCCACTGGGTACTGATGCGCCAGCCCCATCCCGTGCCGGAGACAATGATTGGCAACAGCGTCGATTTTTATTTCGATTTTTTGATGGAGACATGGTGCGCTACGGAAGGAGCGTTAACTGACGAAGCGATGGCGGAATACCGCCGCTGTTTTTGCAATCAGGAAGCCGTCAATGCGACGGTCGCCGAATATCGCAGTGCGGAGCTTGACCTAGAGCACGACAACGCCGACCGGAACACTAAGCTTACCTGCCCCGTAATGGTATTGTGGGGCAACAATACAGAGAAACGGCCCGGTTGGCAGACCGGCGAGCGACTAAACATGCTAGACGCATGGCAACTGCGAGCTGAAGCCGTTCGTGGCAAGGCGCTCGACTGCGCTCATTTCATTCCGGAAGAACGACCGGATGAGGTGGTCTCGGAACTGCGCGCTTTTCTTAGCGAGATGAATTAGGAGACCAGTGATGCAGGGTAACTCTTCCGTGAAAGTAACCACAATCGTTGATGGCTTCGTCGGCCGCATCTCAGGTCTAGACCTCTCTGCCGGCGCCGATAGTAAAATTGCAGCCTTTTTGACCCGCACTCATAATGACTTTCCTGTACTGGCGATCGAAGGACAGTCGCTCGACGCAGACGGCCTCAAAACCTTTGGCCGTATCTTTGGCGACTTTGAGATAGACCATCATGTCACGCAGTTTGCAGTCGAGGATCATCCCGAACTGGTCTACATGACAAACCGAAAGAAGGATGGCAAAGCAGACCCAGCTTCCGCGGAGCGCGGAGCCGCCTGGCATGCGGATAGCACTTTCAAGGCAAACCCATGCGCGCACACCGTGATGTACGCGATGAAAATGCCGTCACGAGGTGCCGGCACACTTTTCGCCGATATGTACCGCGCATATGAAACACTACCGCAAGACCTCAAAGACGTTATCGATGGGCGCGAGGGCAAGCACAAATTCTCCGCCGGACCCGCCGAAGGCGGTGTTATCCCGATGACCGAGGAACAGGATGACATGCACCCGCCGGTAATCCATTCAATGGTGCGTTCTCACCCGGTAACGGGGCGTAAGGCCCTATATGTCAATCCACTGCATGTCTACGGAATCGCCGGCATGCCGCAGGAGGAAGCTGCGCCACTTCTAGACCGTATCTTCTCACATGCACTGAAGTCGGAATTCCAATATTGCTATAGCTACCGGGTAGGCGACCTTGTCATCTGGGATCAGCGCTGCACCTGGCACAAAGCAGAAGCAGCCTATTCGATGGATGAGGTCCGTCTGCTGATGCGCGCTAAGATTAGCGCCGCCGCCTAACAATGGATGAAAAGGCCGAACAGGAGCTGCAACACCGGCGTGCAGCCGCCGCCAAAATGGGGGGGGCGACGCGGATCGAAAAGTTGCACACCTCCGGCAAGCTAACAGCCCGTGAGCGTTTCGACCTTCTGCTCGACCCAGGCTCTTTTGTCGAAATCGGCCAGTTGGCGCAGAGCCAACACGCAGACTTACGCAACCGGACACCAGCCGACGGCATGTTGGCCGGCTCTGGCAAGATCGACGGCCGAATAGTTTATGTTACAGCCGATGACGGCACGGTGCTGGCCGGCACGCGCGGTCGGGTCGCAGAGGTTAAGAACAAGCGCGTGCGCGATCTGGCTTTGCGGCACGAAAAGCCCTTTATCGCGCTTATGGAAGCGGGCGCGGCGCGAGTGCAAGAAACTTACGGCGCGACAGCCGCAGGACTTGGATACCGATTTGCCGATCACTACCGGATGTCGGGCCGGGTTCCTCAGGTTGGCGCGGCATTGGGCCCTTGCTTTGGCGGTCCATCATTTACCGCCGCACAATCAGACTTCGTGCCGGTCGTTAAAGGTACAGGCTTCATAGGTATGTCGGGTGCGCCGGTCGTCAAGGTTGGGATAGGTCTCGACGTTAGTAACGAAGAAATCGGCGGCAGTGAAATGGCGACGTCTGAAACCGGACAGGCAGATTTTTTAGCCGAGACCGAAGCCGACTGCATGGGCGCAATTCGAACCTTCCTCACTTATTTGCCATCGAACTGCAATGAACCACCGCCTCGAGCAGAGCCAAAGCCCGCGCCGGCCGACACGGCTGAGGGCCAAACCGCGCTAACGCATCTAGTTCCGGATAACCACCGGCGCGCTTATGACATGCACAAGCTGATCAACCTACTGGTCGATGGTGGCGAAACCTTTGAGTTGAAGCGTGATTACGCGCGCAGCTTGATCACCACCTTAGCGCGGATGGATGGGTACCCAGTCGGCATCTTAGCTAATCAACCACTGCGGCAAGCCGGCACCATAGACGAGAAGGGAGCGGCCAAAGCACGGCAGTTTATCGATCTCTGCGACGCCTTTCACATTCCAATTATCTCACTCATGGACTGTCCAGGATTCCTGGTCGGACCAGAGGTCGAAAAACAGCGCATGGTCAGCCTGACCGGCCGCCTACTGAATTCGATCATTGGTGCATCAGTGCCTTTGGTCACCATCGTTCTGCGGAAGGCCATTGGCCTCGCCTATATCGCGCTCGGCGGCCGCGCGGTGGAACCAGACCTTTTAGTCGCTTGGCCGACTGCCCGCTTCGACGTGATGGGCCCAGAAGCGGGAATTGAGCTGGTGCATGGCCGCAACATCGCTGCAGCTGACGACCCTGATACCACCCGCAACGAAATCCGCAAGAGGATCGAGGCGGAATCGAGTGCCTATGCTACCGCGGGAATGGGACTAATCGACGACGTCATATTACCCAATGAAACCAGGGCGCGTATCCTCGAAGTTCTTGAGCGCTGCCGTGCTAGCCAACGCTTTGCCTTTAAGCACCGCATCGATCCCTAACCCGGATGCGAATCATTGTTTAGCATCAACACTGCGTCAGCAGTAAGAAAAGCGGTGTAAAGTTTTCACGCCCTCCCTACGTCGTTCCGACCCAAATTATTGGCGACTGTGCCTTCCTTAGCTATCCGGATCGCAAGGGATTTTAGCCCTACTACCCGCTGGCTATTTGTAAAGCCCGAATGTTCGGACGCCGGACCAATTCGCGAACCAAGGTGCGAAGAGGCCCGCCCTCAAGTGGCGAAGTGGTATCTATCGAACCGACTGCTTTTAGCGCTTCATATTCCTTTGGCGCATAGAAGGCAGCCAAAAGCAGATCGTCGTCGCTCGCGAAGGGGCCGCGTTCCGCCCGCAATTTGTCGAGCGCCGGTGGCACCAAAGCCCCGGGCCGCTCGGTGATTGGTTCTTTGCCTTGGGCGATCTTGTCGAACAGGTTCGGATTGATCTCGCCAGCAACCTCGCCATAGCCGCCCAGCACATAACGACGCACCTCGTTAGGCACGGAGGCATAGCGTTCTTTGCCCATCACGTTCATGACCGCTTGTGTCATGATGTATTGCGCAAAAGGGCTAACGACAATTGGGTAGCCGAGATCGGCACGAACTTGGCCTGCCTCCTCCAGCACCGCTTCCAGCTTGTCCCCAATGCCCAAGGTCGAGAGCTGATATTCCAGATTAGAGATCATGCCTCCGGCCACCTGGTGGTGGAAATGAAACTCGTCATATTCCATCGGTGTGCCCGTAGGTTTATCTGCACCGCGCGCGATGATCTCGAGGCGCGCCGCTGCCTCCTCGACGATTTCCAAATCAACCGACACGTCGAAACCACGACGCCTGCAATTGCGCGCAAACAACTCGCTCGGCGGATGCGAAGCCGCATTGGCAAGTGTGGATGTCGCGGTATGCACCGTCTCCACCCCGTGGCTTACCGCCTGCAGTGCAACATAGGGACCAAGCCCCGAGAGGCAGTGCGTGTGTAACTGCAGCGGCAGGTCGCCGATTACCGTTTTAATCGCCGGGGCCAGTGTCACGATACGCTCCGGTGTAAGCAGACCACTTGGGTCCTTGATAAACACACCATCCACACCAAGCGCGACCAATTGCTTTGCCTTATCGGCATAATACACATCGGTGTGGACTGGCGAGTGGGTGTAGACTAGGCCTGGTACCGTATGAAGACCCAGCGCACGAGCCTTCCTCACCGGAATTTCCAGGTTCCTAATGTCGTTCAGTGCATCGTAGGGTGTGTGATAACGCATTCCGTTAGCAACGAACCGCTCTGCCGCCAGTTCGACAACATCGTCCGCAAAGAACTCAAAGGTGAAGAGGCTCTGCCCGCGGGTGTGAATAATTAGTGGTGTTTCGGTTACCCATTCACTGAGTATTCGCATGCGTTCCCATGGGTCTTCGTGCAGGTAACGCACACAGACGTCAAACACTGCGCCACCAACCAGGTCAATTGCCTCGAAGCCAGCACGATCAAGCAAAGGAGCTACGTCTCTCATCATGCCAGTGGTCATGCGCGTTGCCCACAAGCACTGATGCGCGTCACGCAAGGTCAGATCAATAAGCTTGACCGTTTTACTCATACCAAACCGCCCATTCCACGGGCATCGACCCAGCCCGTATGAATGTCACCGGCCTGAAATTCCGGATCGTCCAATAACGCGAGATGAAACGGTATCGTCGTCGCGACACCTTCGACAATGAACCGATCCAGCGCCAGTCGGGATTTAACCAGCGCATCGTCCCTGTCGTTGCCGCACACGATTAGTTTGCCAAGTAATGAGTCATAGAAGCTAGGCACTTCGTATCCGGGGTAGGTATGACTGTCGAGACGGATATCTGCACCGGATGGCGGACGCCAGCTTACGATCCTTCCCGGGCTCGGTCGAAACGCGTGCGCAGGGTCCTCTGCATTGATCCGAAACTCAATAGCATGGCCTGATGCTATAGGCGGTGTAACGAAGGTGAGCCCCTGACCGTCGGCAATACGCAGTTGTTCGCTTACAAGATCTACTCCAGTCAGCACTTCCGTCACCGGATGCTCAACCTGGATACGCGTGTTCATCTCAATGAAGTAGAAACTCTTGTCAGACGGGTCGTAAAGAAACTCGACGGTACCGGCCCCGCGATAGTTAATCCCTTTGGTCAATTCGACCGCAGATACACAAATCGCTTTACGCGTCGCGGCATCCAGCGCCGGCGAATGCGCTTCCTCCACTAGCTTCTGATGCCGCCGCTGCGTACTGCAATCTCGTTCCCAGAGATGCACAGCGTTTCCATCTCCATCCCCTAAAACCTGTACTTCGATATGGCGGACCCGTGAAAAATACCTTTCCAGATAAACCCCGCCATCTCCAAACGCTGCCGATGCTTCCGCGGTAGCCTGCTGGAACATACTTTCAAATGAATTCGCACCCTCGACTACGCGCATGCCGCGCCCACCGCCACCGGAACGGGCCTTCAACAACAGGGGAAAACCAACTGCCTGAGCAGCTTCTGCTGCAGTCTCAGGTTTCGTGAAGCTGCCCTCCGACCCAGGGACCACAGGCACACCCAACCGCATAGCCGCGCGGCGTGCCTCAGCCTTGTCACCCATTATCTCAATCGCTTCCGCCGCGGGCCCGATAAAGATGATGTCGTTCTCAGCACACCCCGTCGCGAAGGCAGCGTTTTCGGCCAGGAATCCGTATCCCGGATGAAGCGCATCGCAACCAGTAGCTTTGGCTACATGTAGGATCGTGTTGCCCTTCAGATAACTTTCCAGCGCCGGTGCAGGCCCTATGCACACAGCTTGGTCGGCCGCCCAAAGATGTGGGGAGTTTGCATCCGCCTCGGAATGGATCGCAACCGTTTCCAGCCCCGCCTTGCGACAGGCGCGGATCACGCGCAGCGCTATTTCTCCTCGATTGGCGACTAGAACCCGTTGCACGGCGATATTCCCAGTTTCAGCGCTTGCAAATTCAGGGCAGTATACGGACGCGTGCCAAGAAAGGGAGCCCAGCGTGCCACTTACGGATACGGAAATCGCGAATATCGAAAAGCTAGTCGAACAAAGTCGCCTGACCGAAGTCGTCATCCAGCAAAACGGAAAGCGTGCGATCTTCAGTAGCAGGGAGACTGCACCCAAACTCGCGAAACCATTCGCCATCGTGGCGCCGCAGACGGGTACCATCACATTCGAAAGCCTAGAGATCGATCAAGCCGTCGAGACCGGAGACGTCTTGGCGCATATCAGTGTGCTTAATGATGAAACACTGGTCAGGGCGCCTCGAGCCGGCCGAATCGCATCGATCCTCGTATCGGACGGCGCTTTGGTCGACTATGGCACTGGCCTTATGCAACTGCATCCAAAGGTACCCGCATGACCGATCTATTCGATATCGTCGGCCATTCGATCCTCGTTGCTGGAGGTGCGGGTGGGATCGGCTCCGGCATCGCGGCCGAGCTGGCACGGCGGGGCGCCAAACTAACCATCGCCGACTTGAATTCCACTGCGATCGAGCGGACTTGTGATGGGTTGCCTGGCGATGGTCACACCGGATGCCAGCTCGATGTGACCGACGAGGCATCGTGCGCCGCAGCTGTAGAGGTCGCAGTTGCCAATGGCGGTCGTCTCGATGGCATGCTAAACGCAGCCGGCATTCTGCGCGTCGCGTCTGCGGTTGACTTACCGGTGGCGGATTTCAAAGCCAGCATGGATATCAACGTTACCGGCGCGCTGTTATTGGGCCGACAGGCTGGTAAAGTGATGATTGAGCAGGGCGGTGGCCAGATAGTCACAATCGCATCGGTCTCCAGCCAAGTGGCCAACCCAAACTACGCTGCCTACGCGACCAGCAAGGCTGCACTAGCGCAACTGACCCGGGTCCTGGCGGTCGAATGGGCCGAGCATCATATCGCGGTTAACGCGATCGGACCGGCGGTTATCCCAACACCTTTGTCCGACCCATTTATGGCAACCCCGGAGTTTCGCGCCTACCAAATGGCACGCATTCCCATGGGTCGCATGGCAACGGTCGAGGATCTCTTTGGCACAGCGTTGCTTCTCTTATCACCGGCCGGCGCCTTTATCACCGGCCAGACGATCTATGTGGATGGCGGACGGACGCTGGTTTGAGCATCACATCAGTCCCCGTCGGATCAGGTTCAGGCTGATAACGGCCAGACCTACCAACAGGACGCGTTGAAACAAAACCTGCGAAATTCGGCCGCGTAGCCAGGTACCGAGCCACAGACCAGCACATAGCGGCAGACAGACAAGGATCGTCCCGATTATCTCGTTTCGCCCCATGACGCCAGTAACAATCAAAGTTCCATAGAGCGGAGTGTTACCAAATAGGTAAAAGATTCCAATTGATGAAATGAACAAATCTTTGTGCATACGCAGCGCAACCAGATATGTGACCGCGATGGACCCGAACATACTAGACACACCTCCCAGCAACCCTGCTAGGAAGCCTACAAAAGGGTTCAGCCGCCGCTCGGCCCGCGACGGGATATTGGGCTTGAAATCAAAAAACTGCCCTACAACAAATATGAGCAGCAACGTGCCAACGATCACAGCAACTAGCCCGTGATCAGCCCGGGTCAACACTTGCGCGCCCAGCAAAACCCCCACGACCAGCGTCACCAAAAACGGCCAGAAGCGCCGCATGACGATGCCGTGCCGTCGGCCATGAAAGGCCTGATAGACGTTAGAGATAAGGACTGGTGCCGCTGTTAGCGCGATCGCCAGGGGCACGGGGACAACGCTGGCACAAATCGGCACCGCGATCAGCGGCAACCCGAAACCAACAACACCCTTCGACACGCCGCCCAGGACAAACGCGATGGCGATCACCGCAAAGGTCAAGGTATCAAATTCGCTGAAGTACATGGTGCAGCAGCAATTACACTGGTCAAAGAGAAGACGGCCCACGCCGCCCAATGTCTATGAATACACTAGGAATCACAGGTCTAGAAATCTATCTTGCTGCGGCCGGCCACAGAAAACGGGCCCGGATCAGACAATTGAGCGCTTTTAAGGATTACGAAACCATGAGCGAAGAAACCTGGCACCAGGTGGCCAATACAACCGAAATCAACCCCGACGACCCGAAAAAGGTGACTGTCAGCGGAGAGGAAATCGCACTGTACAACGTCGATGGCGACATCTACGCAACGCACAATATTTGCACACACGCTTTCGCCTCCATGGCAGATGGCTTTCAGGAAGGCAGAGAGATCGAGTGCCCGCTGCATGAAGGCCGTTTCGACATCAAGACGGGTAAGGCACTGTGCCCTCCAGTCAGTGAAGATCTGAGGACCTATGAGGTGAAGGTCGAAGACGGCAACGTATTCGTAAAAGCATAGTTCGGAAGAAGTGGAGAGAGGCATGGGCAGCGTTCTTGACGGTATTCGAGTCATCGATTTTGGGCGGTATATCGCGGGTCCATGGTGTGGCGCCTTGCTCAGTGATTTCGGCGCCGATGTTATACGCATCGACAAGCGAGGCGGCAGCGAAGACCGCCATGTAGCGCCAATCGCCGAAGACAAAACGGGCGCAATGTTTATGCAGATGAACCGTAACAAGCGGTCCATGACGCTTGACCCCACTACGCCGGAAGGTCGGGAAATACAGGAAACATTGGTCAAAACAGCCGATGTTGTCCTGGTCAACATGCCTGAACGCGCACGCAAAGGCCTAGGCCTAGACTACCCGACCCTGAAATCGATCAAACCGGACATCATCCTGACAACGGCAACAGCGTTCGGTACAACCGGCCCGATGGCAACCAAAGTCGGCTTCGACACAGTGGCACAAGCCATGTCCGGGGCCATGTACTTATCCGGCACAGCCAACAGTGCAATGCGCTCCTACTATCCCTGGGTCGATTACGGCACGGCGACGCTATGTGCTCTCGGAACTATGGCGGCGATCATGTCGCGCAAAGAAACTGGTGAGGGTCAGCATGTTCAGGGTTCGCTGCTAGCTACCGCGCTCACCAATGCAAACGCGACTTTGATCGAACAATCCCTCACCCAAGTCAATCGCGTAGCCACAGGTAACCGTGGCCAGCTCAGTGCACCTTCCGACAGTTTCAAAACAAAAGATGGTGAGATAATTTGCGTAGCAATTGGCGAGATCATGCATAAACGATGGGCCGAGCTAATGGGCGAAGACACCTGGCTAGCCGATCCACGATTCAAGGATGACGAAGCGCGCGCAGAACACGGCGAAATTATCAGCGAACGGATGCAAACCTGGTGTGCTGCACGCACAACGGAAGAAGCGCTCGAGCAACTCGAGGCTGCCCGACTACCAGCCGCACCCGTCTTCACGCCACAGCAGGCGCTCGACAATGAGCACATTAATGATGTGGGCTTCATGCAGCCCGTCGAATATCCCGGCATGTCGAAACCGGCGCCGATTATCGACACGCCAGTAAGCCTGTCAGCAACGCCAGGCAATATCCGACGTCGGCCTCCGCAGTTAGGCGAGCACAATGAAGAGATCCTGACCGAGTTAGGCTACGACACCGCAGCAATCGAACGTTTTCGGGAGGCGAAAGCCATCTAGCCCAAAAGGTTTTGTTACAGGCAGCACAGTCATTAGGCGATACCGTCTACTGCAAGAGCAACATCAGCTGCTATGCCGATAGAATCGTGTCGGAAACGGTTGGGGCCAGTAGCTTTGCAGGTGACCACGATGGTGCCAATGCCTACTGTATGCCAGTCAGAATTCCAGAAAAAGGGTGTATAGGAAATCTAGGCAAGCAGCCTGCAAAGCACAGCCAATTTTACGCCGATAGTTTAAGGCGTACTAAGCTTCGCCGGCCGCGGCCAGAGCACAGGAAACAGCTGGCAATCGATCGACCCGCCCGACGGAATGTCCGGGTCGTACAGCATGCGCTGGATGTCAGGCCTCGGATAATAGGTAACGTCGTCACCGCACCAGCGCGTGACATAACCGCGCCGGCGTTTGTCCTTAGTCGTATTACCCAAAGCGCCATGGACCAACAATCCGTGATGTATCACGCAGTCGCCGGGTTCAAGCTCGAAATACACGATATCATGCTTGTCACGCTCAGCGCCGATATCCGGCACCTCCGGCAGATCCTCCTTATAGCGTCCATCACCAACAAAGGCTTTCGCTTTGAAACGCTGACCCCAACGGTGTGACCCCTTCACATACTCTACCGCTCCATTTGCCGCCGTCACCGGATCGAGGGCCAGCCAAATGGTACAAATCTGATCGCCTTGCACTGGCCAGTATGTCGCGTCGTGATGCCACATAGTCTCCGTGCTAGTCGCCGGCTCCTTGGATAGGATTTGATCGAACAACGGGTTAACCTTACCCGACGCCATGATTGCGGCAGCCACCTGCGGAGCTGGTGAATCTGTCATGAATTTACGAAACGCCGGGATGTTGGCCCAGACGAAAGTGTCACTGCGAAAAGACCCGGTGCCGTCGCGGGTGATATCGTTGTGTAGCGTGCCCGGACTATTCAGGTCCGCCTCCACCGCCTCCAGCAGATAGGCGACCCAATCGGCATCGAACAATTGTCGCAAACACAAGACACCGTCGCTTACATAGGTATTGATATCCAAATCAGAAATGGGTCGGAACGGATCCCTGTTCATTTCTCTTCCCCTTAACTTAGTAATACAAACCTAATCACCCCGCCTCACCGACATTGCTAGGGATTTGTCGCTTCGGTTACCTTAGGCTCAGTAAGTAGAAAGGGAAACAATATGCATCGAAGTGGTGCGGATTTCTTGGCAAGCCTCGACGATGGCCGCACGATCTATCTTGATGGAAAACGAGTTGGTCGGGTCACCGACCACCCTGCGTTTCGCAACGCCGCGCGTTCTATCGCGAACCTGTATGATGTGCAGGCCGCGCCAGAGAACCTTGAAGACATGACCTTCGCTTCACCAAACACCGGAAAACGGGTCAGTCGAATGTGGCATTTGCCGACTTGCTTGGAAGAACTTGTTGACCGGCGGCAGGCATTGACCAAATGGGCGGAGACCCATTACGGCTATATGGGACGCTCTCCCGACCATGTCGCCTCAACCATCGCAGCCTTCCACATGGGCAGCCATATCTACGAAGAGCACGGCGCAGACCGGGCGAAGGCGGTGCGCGACTATTACGAATACGCGCGCGACCGCGATCTCTACTTGTCCTATGTCATCATTGACCCGCAGGGTGACCGCTCGAAGTCACGGAGCGAGGGCGGCAACGCCGACCTTACTGTATCGGTCTGCAACGAGGATGCAGACGGCATCAGCCTGCAGGGCGCTAAGATGCTGGGCACCGGCGCTGTGCTGTCGGATGAGATCCTAGTCTCCACACTCCGGCCGATGCGCAAAGGTGAAGAGAAATGGGCTTTCACTGCCACCCTGCCGATGAACACACCTGGCCTAAAGATCATGTCGCGCCGCTCCTACGAGGCAGCGGCAAACTCCGGCTTCGACTACCCTCTGTCGGCCCGCTTCGATGAAAATGACGCGCTAATTTTTTTCGAGAACGTCAAGGTGCCGTGGAACCGGGTTTTCGTAAACGGTGATGTTCCCACTCAGTATGCCCAATGGCACAGCACGCCGGCGCATTCCTATCAGAACTACCAGGCTGAAATCCGCCTGATGGTTAAGCTGCGCTTTCTCGTCGGATTGGCGCGACGCATCACCGAGACCACCGCCTCGATCAACTTTCCACAAGTCATCGAAACGCTTGGAGAGTTGTCCTCCCAACTCCAAATAATCGAAGCCTTCGTCATCGCCATGGAGGCGAAGGGCTGGCGTTATGGCGACTACTATTTACCGGACCGCGAACTGCTCTACGCCAGCCAAGTACAAAGCCAATCTCTATACCCCAAAGTTGTACAGACCCTGCGCAACCTGGCTGGTGGCGGCATGATCATGCTGCCTTCCTCGGTTGAGGATTTCATCGACCCAGAAATCGCCTCCGTGATCGGTCGCTCACAATATTCACCCGCGACTGATTCAGTCGGCCGCGTTAAGCTGTTCAAGCTGGCCTGGGACGCGGTCGGATCGGAGTTTGGGTCGCGCCATCACCAGTACGAAATGTTCTATTCCGGACCGAAGGTTGTCACCACAGGAATGGCCTACCGCACATTCGATTGGGACCGGGCGACGGGCCTCGTCGACAGGTGTTTGGATGACATTAAATCACCGGTCCTGCCCGGCGAACAGGGGGAGTAACACCAAATGAACAATCTAGAGGTCGCAGGTATTTCCGTCCCACCCGGTACCCGCCAAAGGCACGAAATCGAACTTGTCGAGCTAGCGGATGGCACCAAGGTGCGCATCCCTCTAGACATTATCCATGGTATTACACCGGGACCGAAGCTCTACCTCGGTGCAGCAATACACGGGGATGAAGTCGACGGTGTCGCAATCCTGTTTCGAGCCTTGGCCGATATCGATCCAGCGGCGCTCCGCGGCAGCATCGTCTGTGTGCCAGTGCAACACCCGCTCTCCTTCCACGCCGACCACCGATTGCCGATATCGCAATTCATGAAGTCGCCGCTCGACCAAGCGCCGGCAGATGCATGGGCATGCTTCCCCGGCGACGTAGACGGAAATTTGGCGCAGATCCTAGCCGCGACACTGTTTGATATGATCAAAGAGTGCGATTGGGTGGTTGACATCCACACGCCCACACGTGGCGGCCGTTATGTCCCCATCGCGATTCTGCCCCATCCTAACCTGGGCGAAACCCACGGCAAGGCAGAGGCGATGGCACACGCCTTTGGCAGCGGCTGGATCATGCGTACTGATAGCGGTTTCTATGTCGCCGACGGGATACTCTGCGTAGAGGCGACCCGCGCGGGCGTGCCTGCTTTCACCTTCGAGACCGGGGAGGGAGGACGGCTGGAAGAGGACGTAATTGACCAAGGCGCCACCTACATCCGCAACGTCATGCAATGGCTCGAGATGATCGAGGGCAGCCCAACACCAGCAACTCGAACCTATGTCATGCGCGAATTCCTCGGCCTGCGGGCGCAGCGCGGCGGACTGCTGCTGAACCGCAAAAAGCTGGGCGACTTAGTGAAGGCTGGAGACATACTGTGCTCAATTGTTGATATCTATGGAGACGAAGTGGAATCCATCGTAGCACCCGAGGACGGCATCTTCGTCCGCACTACGACGCTGTCTACTGTATCCCGCGGAGAACGGGCCGCGACCTTAGGCCTGCTGTGAACAGAACGCGTGAGGCACTCCGCACCAGCATAGAGACGTTGCAATACGAATTGGTCAACTTCTGCGCTGAGCTGGTGCGCACAGATAGTCAGAACCCACCCGGCGACACAGGTCGGCTTGCCAACTTGATCAAGACCCGTCTGTCCGCCCTGCCCGATATAGAGCTGCGGAGCATCGTGGCCAAAGAACCTGCGGTCAATTTGGTTGCGACCGTCAAAGGCACCAAACCAGGCCGCCGTCTAGTCTTCAACGGACATTTGGACACCTTTCCGATCGGCGACCCTGCGCCATGGACTACCAACCCACTCGGCGGTGAAATAGAAAACGGTAAGATCTATGGCCGCGGCGCCTGCGACATGAAGGCAGGTATCGCCGCTTCTGTCATGGCTTTCGAATTGTTGGCTGGTTGCCGCGAGGACTGGAATGGCGAGGTCGTGCTCGCCCTGGTAGGCGACGAGGAGACCGGCGGCGTTTGGGGTACGCAGTATCTGCTCGCGAATATCGAAGAAGCGGTTGGTGACGCAATGATTAACGGAGATGCCGGCTCTCCGCTGGTTGCCCGGATTGGAGAAAAGGGAAACCTTTGGATCAAGGTGTGCGCTACGGGCGTGCCGAATCACGGCGCGCATGTCCATCTCGGCAAGAACGCTATTGAAACTCTGCTCTCCGCGCTAGAGCCAGTTCTCGCGTTACGCAACACGCCCTGCCCCTTGCCAAACGACATCGCCGGCACCATCGAAGAAGCCAGAACGGTCTCTGAACCGCTTTCTGGAATGGGTGAGTCCGATACCCTGCGAAACATCACCGTCAATCTCGGACACATCAAAGGCGGCCTCAACATCAACACGATTCCTGCCTCCGCTGAAGCTATGCTCGATATCCGCCTGCCGCCCGGCGTCACCATCCCCGACGTCAAGGCTTCCCTAGCCGACGCACTTGATGACCTGCCTAATATCTCCTGGGAAGTGCTGTCAGAATGCGCGCCCAATTGGACGGAGCCGAATCACGAGTTAGTTCGTTTAATCCACGCCAACGCTGCAGAGGTGACTGGTGGTGAAGTCGCAGTGAACTTGCGCCCGGGCTTCTCCGACGCCCGCTTTTACCGCCTTCGCGGTGTGCCCTCCGTTGTCTACGGCGTAGCCTCCAACAATATGGGTGGTGCCGACGAATTCGCCTCAATCGACGACCTCCGCGCTGTTTTCGCTGTGCATACGCTCACAGCTTTCGACTACCTGTCCGCCTGATTGCGCCGCCCTCGGCTGCGCCGCATACTCCACTGTTCATTTAAGCGAGTAGCGAGGAACCTATGGCGCGCGGTATTATCACAGCTCCCCAACCCGAGGCGGTCGAGGCCGGCGCCGTCGTCATGCAGCGTGGCGGCAACGCGATTGATGCCGCGATCACCTGTGCGCTGGTCCAAGGCGTAGTCGATCCGCAGATGTGCGGCATTGCCGGTTTTGGATCGATGCATCTTTACCTGCCGAAGAAAAACTTTCACGGCTTTATCGATTTCCACACTCGCGCCCCAGCCGCCGTTAAGGACGACATGTGGGAAGACCAAATTGTTGGCGAATCGCGCGATGGGTTCGGCTTCTTTCTGAAAGAACGGCAAAACGAAGTCGGTTATCAGTCAATCATGATCCCCGGCAGCCTGAGGGCTTACTACGAAGCTGTTCAGGAACACGGCACGATGGACTGGAAGGATGTCTGCGTACCGGCCATCGAATACGCTGAAAACGGCTTCGTGATCCGACCGCATGTTTATGAATTTTGGACCAAGAAGCATGATAATGGTCGGCTTCCCACAGCAGATAAAATGCGCTGTACCAGCGCCGGACGCAGTATTTATTTTGACGCGAATGGTGACCTCAAAAAGGTCGGTACTGTACTAAAAAACCCGGACATGGGACGCAGTCTCCGCCGCATCGCCGAGGGTGGGGCAGACATATTCTATTCCGGAGACATGGCGGAAGAGATCGCAGCCGACATGGAAGCCAATGGCGGCTTGTTGTCACTCGACGATTTGAAAAACTACAAAACCGTCCGGTCCGACCCACTGTGGTCTGATTATCGCGATTACCGCATCTCTACAAACCAGCCGCCAGGTGGCGGCATCATGGTCCTGGAGATGCTGAACATTTTAGAAAATTTCGATCTGGTGGCCATGGGTCACAACTCACCAGAATATATTCGCGTGGTCAGCGAGGCGATGAAATACGCCACAATCGATAAGGATACACGCATTGGCGATCCCCAATTCGTTGACGTACCGTTCGACGAACTGCTCGATCAAGGTTACGCCAAGAAGCTGGCCACACAGATCAAGGCCGGCGAAATTGCCCACGTCGAACGCCTAAACGAGGTACCGGAATCGAAGGATACGACCCATGTCTGCACGTTGGATGCAAACGGCAACGCAGTAACCATGACCCACTCGCTGGGTATGCCGTCAGGCGTTGTTACAGCCGGGCTGGGCTTTATGTACAACGGCTGCATGAGCGTGTTTGACCCGCGCCCGGGGCGAACCGGGTCACTAGCACCGGGCAAAGGCCGTTTCACCGCCATGTCGCCGACCGTCGTCTTTAAGGGCGACGATCCGCATGTTATAATCGGGGCTCCGGGCGGCACTTTCATTACTATGGGCGTGCTACAAGGCCTATTGAATACACTCGATTTCGGCATGTCGATCAGCGACGCGATCGCCGCGCCGCGCTTCTCAACTAATAGTGACACGATCGACGTCACAAACCGTATCCCCCGCTTCGTCACTGACGAGTTGGAAAAGCTTGGCTACCCCGTGGCTCGCAGTTATCTCAGCTACCACTTTTCCGGAGTCCACGCGATCCGCATCGATGACGGCGTCTGGACCGGCGCCGCGGATCCCGGCCGCGACGGCATGGCGTTGATCGTCTGATGACCAAAGGCGTCATCTCCGCGCCACAGCCGGAGGCGGTCGAAGCCGGGGCGCTCGCTCTTAAGCGAGGCGGAAATGCAATCGACGCAGCAATCACATGTGCTCTGGTACAGGGTGTCGTCGATCCAATGATGTGCAGCATAGCCGGCGTGGGTACCTTGCAGGTCTATATGCCTGACCAGGGTGTGCACGATTGCCTCAACTTTACCGGTAAAGCACCTGCCGCCGCCCGGCCGGACATGTGGGAGGATTTGATCGAAGGGGAGGCCACTGATGGGTTCGGCTTCCGCTTGCGTGGAAGAGTGAATGAAATGGGCTACCAATCAGTCGCCATTCCAGGAAGCCTCAAAGCCTATTTTGAGGCGGCCACGCGCTACGGAAAAATGGATTGGGCAGACATCGTCCAGCCGTCTATTGATCATGCCGAGAAGGGCTGGACGGTTCGCCCTCATGTCTACAAGAACATTGCAAGGCATGATTCCGGCTTTGGCCGCATCGATAATTTAACAAAGATCCGGGCGTTCCAATCCTCACGAGCACTACTACTCGCCGAAGACGGTACGCCGCATGGTCCCGGCACGGAGATCGTCAATCAAAACTACGCGCAAACCCTGCGCACGATCGCTTCAGACGGCGCGGATGCCTTCTATTTCGGTGCCATCGCCGAGGAGATCGCTAACGAAATGGAACGCCATGGTGGCCTAATCACACTCGAAGACCTTAAGGCCGTCACTCCCACACGTTCTAAGCCACTCTGGGGTACGTATCGTGGTCAGAAGCTATCGACTAATCCACCGCCTGGCGCCGGCATGGTGTTGTTGGAGATGCTCAATATTCTAGAACATTTTGACCTCGCATCGATGGGTCACAATGCGCCGAGCTATATCCAAGTGATCACGGAAACCATAAAGTACGGTATCATCGACAAGGCCACCCACATGGGCGACCCGGCCTATGTTGATATCCCCACTGAATTGCTAATTGGCAAGGATCACGCCGCGCCTTTTGCCAAAAAGATCAAGGCTGGCGAGAAGGCGCATGTGGAACGTATGCCGCTATCAAAAGAATCGAAGGATACGACACAAGTCTCCGTTATGGACGAAAACGGCAACGCTATAACGATGACACACACTTTGGGCATGCCATCCGGCGTGATCAGCGAAAACCTTGGGTTCATGTACAATGGCAGTATGGGTATTTTCGATCCTAGGCCGGGCCGTGCCGGCTCCATCGCGCCGGGCAAGGGCTATACCAGTTCAATGACCCCGACCATCGTGTTCAAGAACGATGCACCTCATATAGTCATTGGCGCTCCTGGGGCAACGCACATCACACTCGGTATCATGCAGGTACTGTTAAATATTCTTGAGTTTGGCATGCCTATTTCCGATGCCATCGCGGCTCCGCGCTTTTCTGTGACTAGCAATGTTATCGATGTCAGCAACCGCATCCCACGTTTCTTAACGGATGAGGTCGAAGCGATGGGTTACGAAGTCCGCCGTAGTTCGGAAAGTTATGGCTTCGCTGGCGTGCATGGTGTGATGAATCATGACGGCGTATTGTCAGGAGCAGCCGACCCGGGCCGCGATGGCATGGCGCTAGTAGTTTAAGCCAGGGTATCGTCTAAGAGCGCTTTGCAGCCTAGCGTCTTCGGATTATCCAACGCAACCATCAACCACCGAGGTATAAAGTGCGATACCGTCTGGCAGCAACATGCGCGCTGATACCAAACAAGATAGGCACCCCAGAGCGCTGCCCCCAGTCGCAAGGCCGCTTATTGGCTCCAGTTCATCCGCTATCATGCGCTAATCGCACCATATCTTAATATCACTTCTTTGATGGCCACTCTCTCCAGGCCTCTGCCGCTTGTTAATATTTTATCATATGGTAACGAAAACGTTTGAGGCAGGAAGGGAAACATGTCGGAAGCAGAAGAAGTTCGGCTCTATCTGGTTCGAGAGATGGAGCGCGAGGCCGGTTGGTGGTCGCGCGAGTTCATGCGTGTTCTGTTCATAAAGGCAGACGGGCAATGGTCGCATCGGGTCGCCAACACCGACTGGCTGCCACGCGGTCGTACGCTGCCGTGGCGAGACGACAATTTGGAAGCTGCGAAACAGCGCCTGCTGGACGCCCAGGATGGGCCTGCATATTTCGAAAACCCGGGCGATCTACTGCCCAGCTGAGTGGTCTGCAACTTCGCCACATTGTTTGACTTTTGGCGTTGGCAAGACGCAAAATTAAGCTGCTTTAAGGCAATACAGTTTGTCCATGATCTGCTCCAACGCACTGGTCGACGATGACCTAGACACGTGCGATGTTGCACTGTGCTCCAGACCACTCTAGGTCTCTCTCTGCCGTGTTTCTAAAGTGAAAGCGCTCGAGCGCACCCTGACGAAAAGCTGGCACACACAAACCGCTACTGAATCGATAGAGGCACCACATGATTTCACAGGCCAAGACCACAGACGTCAATCAGGACCCTGTGTTGGTCAACGACTGGCACGTAGTCGCGCGTTCCCGTGATTTACCAGAGGGCAAGATCCTGAAAGTCCGTGTATTGGGTGAAGACCTAATCGTCTGGCGCCACCAGGACCAGGTGATGGCCTGGAAAGATCTCTGTATCCATCGCGGCTCTCGTCTATCGCTCGGCTGGATCGAGGATGGCCAAGTAGTCTGCCCCTATCACGGTTGGCACTACAATAACAGCGGCGCCTGTACCCTGATGCCGGCGCAACCCAATATGACACCACCGGCCAAGGCACGGGCCTTCGTCCACCGAGCGAAGGAACAGTACGATTGGATCTGGGTATCGTTAGGTGAACCAAAGCACGACATTCCGCCTTTTTTTCAATGGGACGACCCCGACTTCCGTAAGTTCCAAGCCGGTCCCTACTACTACCGGGCCAACGGCTTTCGGACGATCGAGAACTTCGTCGATCCCTCACACTTCCCCTTTGTCCATGCCGGTATCAATGGCGTAGCCGCGGATGCCGATTCGATCGACCGCTACGAGGTACACCGCGACGAACACGGGCTCCGCACCGACGAGATCTGGGTATATCAACCCTATGGCGACCACCGCGCCATTCCCGTTGATGCTGGCTATGTCTATCACTGCTTCCGGCCACTGACAGCATACTTCAACAAACACACCATCGTTAAGGACGGCACCGGCGGCAATGACGACCGCTTCTGCATGATGACCACGGTGCAGCCGGTCGAAGAGGATATGAGCGTCGTCTGGCTCGGCGTGGCGATCAATTACGGTCCCGAACTGACCGAGGGGGACATCACCGAGCGGCAAGACCAGGTCTTCGAGCAGGATCGCGAAATCGTCGAAAGTCAGCGGCCGGAGAAAATTCCGCTCGACCTTCGCGAGGAACTGCACATGCGCTGCGACAAGCTCGCGGTCGAGTACCGCAAGTGGCTGAAGGAACTAGGGGTAACCTTTGGTACCGCCTAGCCCGCTTGCACACTAATAACCGAAAGCTGTGCCATGACAGAACATGACCTGATCCTGCACAATGGCCAGGTAGTGACCTTGGATGGCGAATCGCGCACCGTTGAGGCGGTCGCGGTAACAAGCGGTCGCATCACTGCGGTAGGTTCCTCAAATGACCTGCTCCGTGATGCTGGGCGCCACACACGTGTCGTTGATCTCGACGGCCGGACAGCCTGTCCTGGCTTCATCGACACGCACGCCCATATGGACCGGGAGGGCCTTAAGGCTCGCTGCGGCTATTCACTTGCCGGCCGCCATTCTGTTGCCGAAATCATCGAGGCCGTGAAGAACGCCGTTGCCCGTACGCCAAAGGGCGAATGGATCGTCTTTCTACCCATGGGCACACCTAAGCTGGGCTATATCAGCCGGCCCGACCAACTCGTCGAGGGTCGTTTCCCGACCCGCCACGATCTTGATGCGGTGTCGCCGGACAATCCAGTCTATATCCGCGTACCCTGGGGCTGGTGGGTGCATCGGCCCTTCGTTGCAGTGGCCAATTCTGCAGCGCTGTCAAAAGCAGGCATCGATCGCGAAACCGAGGCGCCCTACAACGTTCAAATCCAGCAGGACAATCAAGGACCAAACGGCGTATTCCTCGATCGTTCCTACGCACCGGTACTGGAGTACACCCTTTTCAAATGCGTACCACGCATCACCTTCGAGGACCGGGTACACGGCTGCCGCCTCGGCGCCGCAGCCTACACCGCCGCCGGCACAACAAGCATTTACGAAGGCCACGGACTGACCCCGGCGATCCTTGAAGCTTATCGGCGGGTTTACGAGGATGGAGATCTATCAGTCCGCGTGCATCTGCCGCTAAGCATCCCCGGGGCGTCTATCGACGACCGACGTATGGCCGACGTATTGAACGAATGGTCGAGCCGGCTATCCGGACGCGGTTCCGGTGACGACATGTATCGCCTGGAAGGTGTTTGCGTCGACGTAGCGAACGATAAGGCGGCCGCAATCATTGGCCAAGACTACCCATACGAAGCGCTCGCTGGTCACTTCTACCACTCGCTACCGCACGACCGCTTCGTAGAGATAGGTGTCCAGGCGGCACAGCGTGGCATCCGGCTCAACTGCTTGATCTGCTACGACTTAGAGCGCGTTTTGCGTGCTTACGAAGAGATCGACAGGCAAGTTTCGATCAAGGATAAGCGCTGGGTGATGATCCATGTAATAGAAGCTACGCCCAATCAGATCGCGCGCATGAAAAGGTTGGGTGTAATCGCAACGGTCACGCCGAACTTCATGTATATGGCAAGCGACCGCTTCAACCTGCATGAGATCGGCGAGCATGCTATGCCGATTCGCAGCCTGATCGACGCAGGGGTACCCGTCGCACTAACTTCCGACAATGTGCCATATTCCATGCTGTGGACGATGTGGGAGGCGCTGGCACGCTGGGACGAAGATTCGAAACGACGGATTGGTCAAGCTAACCTGAGCCGCGAGGAAGCGCTGCGGATGGTCTGCCAGACCGGCGCACTCGTCACCTGGGACGAGACTAGTAAGGGAACAATAGAGCTTGGCAAGATGGGGGATCTCGTCGTGCTAGAGGATAACCCGCTAAGCTGCGATGAGGACCATGTGAAGGATATCTGTGTTTCGCATACCTTCCTGGGCGGGCGGGAGGTATTTGGACCGGGTATAAATGACCCAGGACCGATTGACGGACCAAACCCGGGCTAAGCGAAAGGCTCCACAATAGTGCGGGCGAGACGGACAAGCGGTCGAATTAATATTACGTAGCGTCCCTATACCTAGCCATAGTCGTTTTTGTGGACTGCCCACCGCCCACCGTGTCATCTGCAGTGTCGAAGCACCCAGTATCAACCTCGCACTGATGGCCCGTCGCTGCAGTTCTGCATATCCAGCCATGCTGTGTTCTTTTAGGTATTAGCAATCTTGACGACCTCCGCGTTAAGGGTGTGGCAATCGGCCAGAATGACTAACAGGTGCTTTGAGCGATACCAGGCTTACAGGAAGCGATCTCTACATTCCTCAGATGGTCAACCCAGTCAAAGGCTAGAATTTTTTTGTAATATATTCGGCGGGTGGCTTCCGCGTACCGGCCCGCTTTAGCCAGGTCCAGCAGGGAATTCTCGCAGCACAGCTGATCGGCATAGTGCGAGTAGGCAAAACCGACGAAATTGGCGCGCCTGCGGGTGTATGGATAGCCGCCAGACGGCCTTTCCGCCAGTTTATCACCTGCTCAATATCAAAGAGAATGTGCATGGCCTTTCAGCTTAAGTCTCCAAAGCATCTGCACAGTGAATGGGCAAAAATTTGACAAATCGACTAGTAAAGCCGAGCATGGACGTTAATTTTTGCCATAAGATTTGTATGCTGCCAGGAGAGTGCGTCCGTGTATAAGCCCGTCGTTTATCCCGATCACATTGAACCGTTGGTCCTATTTGTCGAAGAGACCCCGCCAGATCGCATCGTGGCTGAGACCTACAAGAAACTAAAGTCAGGTACGTCGGTTAAAGAAATGTTGCTAGCGGGCGCGCTAGCGGTAATCCGCTCCAGCGACCTTCCTCCGGGCCATCATGGCGGTCCGCTGCACCCGATCGCGGGCCTGCACGCTGTGCGGAACCTGTCCGAACGGCTGCCTGGCGAATACGCAATGATGCCCGTAGTGCAGAATGTTGCACTCGCTAACAAGCACATAAACCACTTCTCCATGGGCCCATACATCCTGGCGGAGACGAAGCCCTGCACATGGCACGACGAAGTCGAGCCGGCGGTCGAGGAAATGCAATACTTCATGGACCGCGGCGCCTATCACGCAATGGACAGCTACTATCTGTTCTTCATGCAGAAAGAGACGCCGATGCAGGTACTCGACCGTCTGCTGCAAACCGCAGTGCCAAAAAACGCCGCAGACGATCACTATCTAATCTTTCCCACCAACACCTGGCGTGCGCTGGAATATTTTGGCTGGGAATACGCCCAGTATCTGATTCGCCCTGCGGTGCGTTACGTAACTCGTCCGCCGACTGCCAAGGCAATGTTAGAAATTGACGAGTTGATCGAAGAACACGGGCTGCTATCGCGGGTATTGCGTTATAAGACCAATGAAGGCGAAACAGAAGCGGTCACCGAACTGGCCGACACGATCGCTAACCTAGATAAATTCGAGGAAAGCCCAACGCTTCTCGCCAAGGCGCTGGCTGACGGCCTTTCCCTGGAAGGCACGGTGGAAGCCCTCTCAGTTGGCGGTTCGGCGCTTTTCCTGCGCTCTAAAACTGGCAACCCGATGGATGTGCACATCAACACCGGCATCAATATCCGGCGCTACCTTCTAAGCCAGCCGGAAATCTCCATGCAGACCAAGCTGCGTGCCTTGTTTACCTGGAACACCGGACCGGAAGTAAAGTCAGCACAGTATAAACTAGCACCAGTCTTGACCCCAGAACGGGAAACGGTCGCCAGCCTACCACAACGCAGTCAGAAGCAGTTGATCGGCGATTTAGAAGCGCTAATTGACAGCCTGCCTGTTGGTGAGCGCCGCCCAATGACGCCAATTGCCACCTGGGTCGCAAGCGACGAAGTCAAGCACGCTGCCGCCCTTGCCCAACAATATGCCGATAACAACTACGACCCGAACGCGCTAATCGAGATGCTTGGCAAGATCGCCTGTCGCGACAGCTTCACGGAGATGCACGCCTTCAAACATCACCAGGCTGTCTACGAGGAATTCAAGGCCACGCGCCCGTCGCTACACTGGAAACATCTTGTCTCCGCCGTGCAAGCCGCCGCTATATCGCATGGGCGGCTGCAGGAAGTATACGACAACGCGCGGGAAGTGATCCACTTCTAGGAAACGAGGAATTCCTCATATCCGAAGAGCACAGGCGTATCGCCGTTGTACACTAATATATAGCTTTGGTAAGCGTTTATAGTGTCGTCGTAGATTGCGCTGATGAGGCCCAAGAGACTTTTAGCCCTGAAGGTCTGAATAAGAGGCAGGCCTTCGCTTTCTGCCAAAAAAGCTTACGGGCCAGGTCTCGGAGATTGTCATGGCCGTCCCCGAGAAAAATGTTGGTCATACTACAGGACCACCTGTTCTCGCGTTTTCAGAAAACGAATATCGGGCCAGTCCTCCTCCGCCTTGCCGAGCGCCCAAGCGTTGCGCGCCAGGAAAACCAAGGAACCGTCATGGTCGTCGGCAATGGTCGCCGAGTTTTTGTCGGCATAGTCCTTGAGTATGCGCGGGTCGTCCGCCGCAACCCAGCGCGCGGTGTACAAGCCGCTTGGCTCGAAGCGGACCGGTACATTGTATTCGGTGCGTATTCGGTCAGCGAGTACATCGAACTGCAGCGAACCAACTACACCGACAATCCAGTCGGAGCCAAGACGCGTCTTGAAGGCGTGTCCGACGCCCTCTTCCGCTAACTGGCGAAGGGCGCGTTCCAAATGTTTCGCCCGCATGGGGTCCTCCGGCCGCACGCGCTGTAGCAGTTCTGGGGCGAAGCTTGGGATCCCGGTGAACTGCAGCGTCTCTCCCTCGGTCAGTGCGTCGCCTATACGAAGATTGCCGTGGTTCGGCACACCGATAATGTCACCGGCCCACGCCTCCTCAGCCAACTCCCGATCTCGAGCAAGGAACAGGACGGGATTGTGCATATTCAGCTGCTTCCCGCTACGCACATGCAGCAGCTTCATGCCGCGTTTGAAATGGCCGGAACAGAGCCGAACGAAGGCTATGCGGTCACGATGGTTCGGATCCATGTTCGCCTGGATCTTAAAAACAAAGCCGCTGACCTTGTTTTCTTCTGGTTCGATTGCGCGGTCCACCGTGGGCTGCGGCCTTGGCGGCGGAGCCAGATCGGCCAGCCCGTCGAGCAGTTCTCGCACCCCAAAATTATTTATTGCGCTGCCAAAATAGACCGGCGTCATGTTGCCTTCGTGGTAGGCTTCCAAATCGAAGTCGGCGCATAACCCTCGCGCCATATCGACCTCCTCGCGCAAAATATCGACCGCATCGTCACTTAGGCGTTCCTCCAGCTGCGGGTCGTCAAGACCGTTGCACGCCTCACCTTCCGTCGGCGTGTCAGTCGAATTTCGGTCGAGCAGCAGTAACCGGTCATGTCGCAGGTCGTAGCAACCTTGAAAGCCGCGCCCCATACCAATCGGCCAACTCACCGGGCTAACATCAAGTTGCAGATCTTGCTCAATCTGGTCGAGCAATTCGAAACTATCGCGCGATTCCCGGTCCAACTTGTTGATAAAGGTGATGATTGGCACATCGCGCATGCGGCAAACCTCGAACAGCTTGCGCGTCTGATCCTCAATCCCTTTCGCCGCATCGATTACCATCACTGCGGAATCAACGGCGGTTAACGTGCGGTAGGTATCTTCGCTGAAATCCTCGTGGCCAGGCGTGTCCAGCAGATTGAAGGTGAGATCCCGATATTCATAGGTCATCACCGAAGAGGCGACAGAAATACCGCGCTCACGCTCCACCTTCATCCAATCGGAATGTGCCCGCCTCCGTTCGCCACGGGCTTTTACCGCTCCCGCCATCTGGATAGCACCGCCAAACACCAGCAGCTTTTCGGTCAGGGTGGTCTTACCAGCATCGGGATGCGAGATGATTGCGAAGGTGCGCCGGCGCTCGGCGGATTCGATTTGCGTCGCCATGGAACTCGATAAAAATTGTGGGACAGTCTCCTAAACTATTGCCTTATATAGAACTATGACTGGTTCTCTCAAGCACTCATCTCGAGTCCTGCAACAATCCTAGCTCCAGATAAGAATGTTAAGCCGGTTGCAGGATGGCACGGCCGCTGCAGCGAAAAACGTCGAACCGCCCTCTCCATATCGAAAAGCCGAAGTGAAGCTCAGTTTTTTTCTCTATGGTTTCGACACATGGGATGCCGAAACCTATTTTCCTGCCGTCGATGCGAACCGGCGCTTCTTCATGGACAACTGACCTGGCAGTAATTGTAATGGTTTCCAAGCAACGCGGAGCACTACGGATGCCCAAAACAATCACCCTTTATTCTGACTATAAAAGCCCTTATGCCTATCTTGCGGTAGCTGCAGCAGATGCCTTGGCACGAGAATTCAGTGCCGACATCAAGTGGCGTCCCTACATCCTGGACATCCCCGCCTATCTCGGCGCAGCGAAGGTCGACGACGATGGCAACGTGCTATCCGAAGAACGTAATGCGCATCAGTGGCGACGAGTTAAGTACAGCTATATGGACGTCCGTCGCTACGGCAACCGGGAGGGACTGACAATACGCGGTCCGCGCAAAATCTTCGATTCGACAATCGCTGGCGCCGGCATGTTATGCGCCCAGGCGCAAGGCGTGTTCCGGCCTTATCATGACCTCGTCTTCGAGCGGTTCTTTAAACGGGAGTTGGACATCGCTGATCCTGCCGCCGTCGAGGCAGTTCTGGCGGAATCCGGTGCCGATACCACCGGCTGGGCAAAGTATGCAGCCGATGAAGGACCTGCCGCTGTACGTCGCATTCAAGTGGAAGCAGAGACAGAGGGTGTATTCGGGGTGCCTACCTTTATAATCGACGGCGAAATCTTCTGGGGCCGCGAACACCTTCCGGTAATTCACGAGATACTCGCGGTGTAAGCACCCCGGAATTGCATTAGCGCGGTAGCTTGCCATACTCTCATATGTAGATATTCCTGATTGATTGGATACGTCATGCCTGACTCTTTGCCGACAAATTCGAAGATCGTCGCCGCCTATCGTGAACACACGCCGAAATCAAAAGAACGTGCCGGCCAAGCGCGCGAAATATTTCCGAGTGGGCTAGTACACGATTCCCGCAAACTTGACCCTTACGCCTTCTACGTCGATCGGGCGCAGGGCAGTCATAAATGGGATATCGACGGCAACGAATATGTCGACTATTTCGGCGGCCATGGAGCGCTAATCCTAGGACACAACCACCCAACGGTGCAGGCCGCGGCACACGCACAACTCGACAAAGGCACCCATTTCGGCGCTTGCCACGAGCTCGAGGTACGATGGGGTGAATTGGTTAAGGAGTTGGTACCCTGTGCTGAGCGGGTGCGCTTCACTTCATCCGGCACAGAAGCGAACCTTATGGGATTACGTCTTGCGCGGGCTTTCACTGGCAAGCCCAAAGTCGTGCGTTTTCTTGGACATTTCCACGGTTGGCACGACCATGCGGCATTCGGTGTCAGCAACCATTTCGATGGCACCGCGTCACCCGGCGTTCTTGACGGCATCGCGGAGAATGTCCTACTCGCGCCATCGGACGATATAGAGGAAACACGTCGCATCTTCGAGGCGCATGACGACATCGGCGCCTGCATTCTGGAGCCGACTGGCGCCAGTTTCGGCCAGGTTCCGGTGACTAAAGAATTTATATCCGAACTGCGCAAAATCACCGCCAATCGCGGCGTGATCCTAATCTTTGACGAGGTCGTTACCGGTTTCCGCGTGGCACCGGGCGGCGCACAGGAACATTTCGGGGTCACACCGGATATGTGCAGCTTGGCAAAGATCCTAGCCGGCGGCCTGCCAGGAGGGGCCATTACCGGTCGTGAAGACATCATGGAATTGCTCGACTTCGAAGTTGCCGAAGAAAAAGGCTTTGAAAAGGTCCAGCATCAAGGTACCTACAACGCCAATCCAATGTCTGCAGCTTCCGGCATCGCCGCACTGGAGCTGATCAAAGCGGGGGGCGTCTGCGATGTCGCCAGCGGGAATGCCGCCAAGCTGCGCCAATTGATCAACGAGGGCTTTGAAGCGGAGGACGTGCCTTGGGCTTGCTATGGTGAGCATTCAGGCTTCTATATTTTCACAAACCCGAAGCACCTCGACATTAAGCCAACTACCTTCAACCCTCACGAGCATGATCGAGAAACGATGAAGGGCTCGCGTACCGACTCGCTGGTTACCAAGCTGCGTCTGGGTATCATTGTCGGCGGTGTCGATATGAACAGTAAACCGGGTGGCGTGATGTCTTGTGTCCACACCGACTCCGACCTAGAGAAGACCGCGGAAGCGGTCCGTAGTGCGGTCCGCATGCTAAAAGATGAAGGCGATATCGCTGCCTAATTCATCTGTAACCGAGAGCACGATATGAACGAAACGCGACAGCTAGCGGAATGGGTGAGTTCACTCCGTCTGGAAGATGTACCAGACACGGTACGTGAGCACGCGCGGCGCTTTCTGCTAGACAATTTGGGCTGCCAGGTTGCCGGCGCTACTGTGCCCTGGAGCCGCACCTATTACGACGTAATTTGTAAGACACGCAGCGGCGGTCATAGCACCGTCGCCTATTACGGTGATCGCATGTCACCGGACGATGCTGCCTTCCTCAACGCCACATTTAACCATGCGAACGAAACCGACGACACTCACTTGAAGAGCCCTACACACCCAGGCCAGATCGCCGTACCAACGGCCTTAGCCATGGCCGAATATGCAAAGGCGTCGGGCGATCGTCTACTCCTAGCGGTAATCGCCGCCTACGAAGTGCAAATCCGCATATCGTGGGCCTGTTCACCGCATTTGATCTATCGTGGTCACCATCCACCCGTCGGTGTCGGCCCCTTTGGTGGGGCGGCAGCCTCTGCGGTTTTGCTCGGCTTCGACCTGGAACAAACCATTAATGCCTTCGGCATCGCTGGCAGCCATTCTGCTGGATTGATTGAATACACAAAGACTGGCGGCTCGGTAAAACGCATTCATGCCGGCATCCCAGCTCAGGGCGGTGTTCGCGCCGGCCTATTTGCAGAGGCTGGCATCACTGGCCCGCCAACAATCCTCGAAGGCGAGAAGGGCTTCTGTAAGGTATTCGCCGGAGAATTCGATCTGAATCGCATCACAGATGGCCTCGGCAGTCACTATCACATGCTCGACAACGGACTAAAGCCCTATAGCTGCTGCCACTTGATCCACGCGGCCTTCGATGCGCTAGACGTAGCTCGAGACGAGCGCGAGTTTGGTCCCGAGGATGTCAGTGCAATCACCGTGGCAACGAACAGTGAACCAATATTGAGCCATATCGGT
>PBDC01000098.1 GCA_002717185.1 Rhodospirillaceae bacterium | reverse complement strand
TCGGCGACTTCTTTACGCACGAACTCAGGTGTCATTTCTTCGGGGATATTGGCACCGAAAGTTTCACCATCGCCGTAGAAATCCGAGCGGCCGAGATTTTCGCGCGCGGCGATGAATTCCATCTCCGGCGTAATTATGCCCTGACGCGCGTAATGCATCTGGGTTACCGTCGCGCCGCTTTTCGCGCGCAGTGGACGGTGTTTGACCGGAAATTCCGGGCACGCGTCTTGATCGTCGGCCTGCCGGTGATTGTCTTCTGGCCGGATCTCGCGGCCTTCGTATTCTTCGATATCGCCACGGGCGCGGATCCAAGTCTCACGGGTGCGGGCGATACCTTTATAGACATCAATGTCCGCGCTGTCGGCAGTGTACGGTCCCGATGTGTCGTAGAGGAGGACTGAGCCTTCATTCGCGCTTGGCTCCAATGCTACTTCGCGGAAGGGGACGCGCAAATTGCCGTCGTGACCGGCCTGCACATAGGTCTTTTTCGAACCGGGGATGGGGCCAGTCGAGATGATCATTTCGTCATTGTCTAAGGGCATATTGGACCTCTTGCCATTAAAGGGTTAGTGGTCCGGTTACTGGTTTGGGCGGAAATGCTTTGCGTCATTCAATTTAATTTATCAACGCGGAAGCTGGTTTCCTCTCCCTACGCCGGCATGATCCGGATCAGGTTCAAAGGGTCACCGCGTCGCTCTTTGGTAAAGCCACAGAGCTATCAGTATCTCAGCCTTTTAAACAAGGCTCCCCTAGGAATGACGTTAGTTTTCCAAAGCTCTGGTGCAAGAGTCAAAGTGGTGGTTTGGCGACTATTCGACGAAGCTGAAACCCAACTGGAACTGCGGGATACAGCAGCGTTAAATGAAAAGGCGATTAAGGGGCGCGAAAGCATAAAGGGTGCGAATTCGCGAATCGGTGGAAATTCAAGCCTGTGGTACCGGCTTGCAATTTTTGTGAGCATTGTTGTCGATTGCGTTAATTCCAGGCAACGATTTGGATGTCTTCCCATCGACTTGGAGAAAAATCGCAATTATAATTCCGCGTAAAATCAGCAAGTTAATTGCATTTCTTATGTTACGATGTTGGCTTGATGGTTGCTGAGCAAAACATATTCTTAAAATCCCAGCATCGGAAAACACGATGTATGAGAAAGATCATTCACTCGACGGACCACATCCGACGGGCTGAGACTTAAGTGGCGGCGAGGGGCGTCGCCGCATCTTCAAACCCATGAGCGGAAAAAATTTATAGAACTTAAACAATTAGACGTGCTTAGCGATGTGAAATTGGTCCCTGGAGGAGGACAGCATCATTGGCGCACTTAAATTATGGATCGTTCTCGTCGCACTCGCTGGGCGCTAAGCTTCGTGCTGTCGACAAAGGGTGATCCGAACGGCACCTGCTGTTAAAAAGGCCAGTCCTGCGTGCTCGAAGCCTGCATTCGCATGTTTGCATTGGCGAGGCCGTAGTTTGAATGCTGTGCGGCACGCTGTTGAGTGACATCTCCCGGAAACTTAAATTTAGTCATTAACCGGCTGTCCAACTCACCAAGCCGCGTTTGTCCTGTTTTTTTGCAATAAAAAGAAAACCGGTGTTAAGCCACACCTAAATCCGCTAGCTGCGGCGACAACTAAGCGAACAGATATGAAGTGATTGCGATAGCTGCCGCGATACCAGCGATATCGGCAGTGAGGGCTGCTGCCAGCGCGTGGCGGATGCGACGAATCTGTACAGCGCCAAAATAGACCGCGAGCACATAAAAAGTCGTTTCCGTGGAACCTTGGAAAGTGCTGACTAGATAGCCAACGTAGGTATCCGGCCCTGTTGTCGGATCTTGGATCGTCGAAGCCAAAACGCCATAGGCGCCCGACCCTGAGAGAGGGCGTAGAAGCGCCATGGGGAGCGCTTCCGGCGGGAGTCCGAATAGAGTTGTGATAGCGCCTAGCGGTGTGATCAACAATTCCAGTGCGCCACTCGATCGCAGCATCGCCACCGCCACCAATATAGCCACGAGATACGGAATGATCCTCAACGCGACGTCAAAGCCGCCTTTTGCACCTTCGACAAAGACCTCGTAGATGGGAACGCTGCGTAAGGCGCCGAATCCAAGAAGAGCGATCATTAGTCCAGGGATGATCCAGGGTGCGATATCGCGGCCGTAAAGGATCGTGACCGGTATCAAAGCGACGACGACGGCTAGCACTGTTGCGGATACCCAGACGGGATACGGTTCGCTTGCTACTGGCGGCACTGCATCGCCTGCGGTGTCAGCATCTTCGACGGGGTCTTCAGCGTCGCTGCCATAAGCTGCCGCTGGCGTGGTGAACCGCTGGTAAAGCTTGACCGCTGTAATTGCGACAATGGTAGAGCAGATCGTTGCAAACAAAGTCGTTGGCAGAATTCCTGCCGGATCTTCTGATCCTGCTGAGGCGCGAAGCGCGATCACGCCCGTCGGTAGTAGGGTCACCGAGGAGGTGTTGATCGCCAAGAACATGACCATGGCGTTGCTCGCGGTACCTTTATGCGGATTTAGCTTGTCGAGTTCCTGCATAGCGCGGATGCCGAAAGGGGTCGCAGCATTACCGAGCCCCAGTACGTTGGCCGAGATATTCATGATCATCGCTCCCATCGCCGGGTGATCGGCGGGGACTTCGGGGAATAGCCGCACCATCAAAGGGCGAACGGTCTTGGCGATTATCGCGAGCAGCCCACCCGCCTCGGCAACTTTCATCAGCCCTAGGAACAATGCCATCACACCCACAAGTCCGATCGCGAGGGTGACTGACCCCTTTGCGGCATCGATCATGGCGAGGCCAAGCGCATCCATAGGCGCGGTCGCGCCTGGCGTCACCTTAAAGGTGATCTGCCGATATCCCGCTACGACGAACGCGATCAAAACTGCGCCGAGAAATACCGCATTCATTGGCAAAGATTTTTCAGTGACAACATCAAACACCTATACCCGATTCGCAAAAGAAATTTGACGTTATCCGGGGTGGAATGCGAAAAGGGCGCGCCCGTCGATATACAATCCGAGGATGACAATATGAGCGGACCGCTAGCCGGCCTAAAGGTGTTCGACCTTACCCGAATTCTCGCAGGTCCTCATTGTACACAGATTTTGGGCGATCTTGGCGCCGAGGTGATCAAGATTGAGCGACCGAAGGTCGGAGACGACACGCGTAATTTTGCTCCACCCTACCTGCCGGATGACAAAGGTGCTGACAGCTCCGAAAGTGCCTATTTCGCGGGCACCAACCGCAATAAACGGTCCATTACGCTCAACCTGTCCGATACGGAAGGCCAGGCAATAGCTAAAAAACTGGTAGCTGAGTGCGATGTACTGGCTGAGAATTTTAAGACCGGAACCCTAGAGAAATATGGTTTGGGCTACGAGCAGTTGCATGCCGAATTCCCACGTTTGATATACTGCTCAATTACCGGTTTCGGGCACACTGGACCCTATGCTGATCGCCCGGGCTATGACGCCTTAATCCAAGCAATGGGTGGCGTCATGAGCCTTACTGGTGAGCCGGAAGGGGAGCCTATGAAAGTCGGCGTGTCGATCGCCGATATGATGGCCGGAATGTATGCGGGCATGTCTATCTTGGCCGCTGTGCGGCACCAGCATTTGACCGGTGAAGGCCAGCATATCGATATCTCCATGCTCGACACGCACGTAGCTTGGCTTGCCAATCAGGGTATGAATTATCTGGCGACGGGGGTGAACCCGCCACGGCTCGGCAACTTACATCCGAATATAGTGCCGTACCAGGTAATGCCTTCGTCGGATGGGTATTTCGTCGTTTCTGTAGGTAACGATCCGACCTTCGAACGCTTTTGCGAGTTGGCGGGCTGCAAGGAACTGCTGGAAGACGAGAGGTTCAACACAGCGGTGGAGCGTGTACGCAACCGTGATCACGTCACGGCTACCTTGAACAAAATCACGAACCAAAAGCCGTCATCCTGGTGGTTGGCGGAATTGGAGAAGCACAAGGTAGGCTGTGGACCTATCAACACGCTGGAGCAGGTGTTCGAAGATCCGCACGTGAAGGCGCGCAAGATGACGGTCGAGATGCCGCACCCAGCGACGGGCGATCGACCCGCAAAGCTGATCGCAAGTCCGATCAAGATGTCGGAAACCCCAGTAGACTACCGAAACGCGCCTCCGATGCTGGGCCAGCATACGGAAGAAATTCTAGGTGAAATGCTTGGTATGTCGGAAAATGAAGTCGCTGTGCTGCGTGATAAAGGCGTTGTTTAGCCTTTAACAAACGGGAAGCAGAATCAGAAAATCGGGAACTTAGACCAACGGTTTAGGTCTGGCGCATTTTGTTGCTGCTTCGCACGTGAATAAAGCGCGTTTGGCACAAAAACGGCAAGCTTGGTTATCCCGACAAAGATGAACGCCAAGGTAAAGCGAGTAGCAGACACGTCCAAGGCGTGAACTGTTACTTCGACTGGATGTTGAATTTTGAGCGCTTGGAGTATGAGAGGCCGTTGTACGCCGCTGCTAACCTTGCCGTTCCCCAAAATAAATTTGGGAAGGCTTCTTGTTACAGAGCGCTTGCGCCTGACAGCTAATACCTAATATTTCAATTTGACATCGTGGTACGCCGTCCTTATTTTCCGCGCTTCCTGATGAAGCCTGAAGGAAATTAACGGAATTTGACCATGAAAGTCGTGCGCTCACTAAAATCAATGAAAAATCGCCACAAGGATTGCCGCGTGGTGCGTCGTCGCGGTCGCGTCTATGTCATTAACAAGCGGAACCCGCGGTTTAAGGCACGTCAGGGCTGAACAAATACCTTTTGTGGATTTTGGAAACCGCGCTTCGGCGCGGTTTTTTGTTTCTCGGATGCCGCTAACGGGCTAAACCCAGAGGGTAATCGCAGGTGAATTGCCATGGAAATGCCAAAACCTGACGAGGATGTCCTCGCAAGACGGCAGGAGATTGCCACGGCACTTCGCGAGATAGTGCCAGGCGAAGGCGTCATCGTCGATGAGGACGCGCTGCGGCCCTACGAGTCGGATGGGCTGACCGCATATAAAACATTGCCTTTGATCGTTGTACTGCCGGATACTAAGAATCAAGTCAGCCAGGTAATGCGGTATTGCCATGAGAATGCAATTAAGGTGGTACCGCGGGGTGCGGGGACGTCTCTCTCAGGCGGCGCTTTGCCGCTTGCCGATGGCATCATTCTGGGTCTTGGAAAATTTAAGAAAATTCTGGAAATTGATTACGACAACCGGTGCGCTGTGGTGCAGCCGGGCGTTACTAATCTGGGCATTACTGACGCTGTACGCGAAGACGGTTTTTACTACGCACCAGATCCTTCGAGCCAGATCGCCTGCACGATCGGCGGTAATATCGCGGAAAACTCGGGCGGCGTGCACTGTCTTAAGTACGGTTTGACTACGAATAACGTGCTAGGCCTGGAGATCGTCATGATGGATGGCGAGATCGTGCGAATTGGCGGAAAGCATCTTGATTCCGAAGGTTACGACATGTTGGGTCTACTCACGGGGTCGGAGGGGCTGCTCGGCGTGGTAACTGAAGTCACCGTCCGTTTGCTGTGCGTGCCGGAAACGGCGCGTGCAGTGCTGGTGGGATTTCCGTCTAACGAGGCGGCGGGATTTTGCGTCGCCGGTGTGATCGGTGCGGGGATCATCCCAGGGGGAATGGAGATGATGGATAAACCGGCTATTGCTGCCTCGGAGGCGTTTGTCGAGGCAGGATATCCGCTCGATGTAGAAGCATTATTGATAATTGAGTTAGATGGGCCGGAAGTTGAGGTCAATTATTTAATCGAGCGGGTTGAGGGCATTGCTAAAGAGAACGGCGCGGTCTCCATCCGGGTCTCGAATAGCGAGGAAGAACGCAGCCGTTTCTGGGCTGGGCGCAAGGCAGCGTTTCCAGCGATCGGACGCATTTCGCCAGACTATTATTGCATGGACGGGACAATTCCACGCAGCCAACTGCCGAAGGTTCTGGCACGCATGGCAGAACTTTCGACCGAATTTGGCCTTCGTGTCGCGAACGTCTTCCACGCAGGTGACGGGAATTTGCATCCTTTGATTCTTTATGACGCCAATGAGCCAGGCGAGTTGGAAAAAGCTGAAGAATTCGGTGCTGAGATACTCAAATTCTGCGTTGAGGTTGGCGGTGTTTTGACCGGCGAACACGGTGTCGGTGTCGAGAAGCGCGATCTTATGGGCACGATGTTCACCGAGGATGATCTCAGCCAGCAGCAGCGGGTCAAATGCGTGTTTGATCCACATTCTCTGCTTAATCCGGGGAAAGTGTTTCCCGAACTGCACCGCTGCGCGGAGTTAGGCCGTGTGCATATTAAACGCGGTGAGATGCGCTTTCCCGACCTGCCGCGGTTTTGAGGACGTGGCGACTCTTCTGAAACCTGAGACGGTGGATCACGTCCGCGACGCGGTCGCCTGGGCCGCGTCGGAGGAGACGCCGCTCGAGCTGGTTGGAAGTGGCTCTAAACGCGACATGGGCCGGCCTGGCAACGCGGCACATACGCTTGATATGTCGGCTTTCACCGGTATTTCACTATACGAGGCAGAGGAGCTGGTACTGTCAGCCGGGGCGGCCACGCCAATCGCAGATATCCACGCAGCATTGCAGGCCGAGAAACAGGAACTCGCCTTCGAACCGCCGGACTATGGCCCTTTGCTGGGTAGTGTAGAAGGTTTGGGCACGTTGGGTGGGGTGCTATCCGCCAATCTAGCTGGCCCTAGGCGTATCAAGGTCGGGGCGGCGCGCGACCATTTCCTTGGGTTTTCCGCTGTTAGCGGCCGCGGTGAACTGTTTAAGTCCGGTGGCCGGGTAGTGAAGAACGTGACGGGTTACGATCTCTGCAAGGTGATGGCGGGGAGTTGGGGCACGCTTGGCGCGATGATGCAGGTTACCGTGAAGGTATTGCCGGCTGCGGAGAAGCTTCGCACCGTCCTAGTTTTTGGCTGCGATGCAGTGCAAGGTGTTGCCGCAATGACCAAGGCGCTGCAAACCCCTTATGAAGTTTCGGCTGCGGCCTGGTTACCTCAAACTCTTTCAGGCCGCTCCAGGGTAGGCTATGTGCAGGTGAGCGGTTCGTCGGTGACGGCGGTCCGGGTTGAAGGGCCGGGGCCGTCGGTCGAATATCGCTGTTCTACGCTGCGCAAGCAACTCGCGGCTTTTGGCGAAACAGAGGAGTTGCACGGTCAAAATTCAGCGCATTTCTGGCGAGAAATCCGAGACGTCCGACCGTTTTCTACCTCTGTTGATGCGCGTGTCGTTTGGAAATTGTCAGTACCACCTCAATCGGGTGCCCGTCTTGCGACGAGTTTGGCGACGGCCCTTGGTGGCGAGTTTTACCTTGATTGGGGCGGTGGGCTGATTTGGCTTGCGGTACCGGAAACGGATGGCGGCGGTAACGAGCCGATCCGTGCCGCTATCGCCCAAAGCGGCGGTCATGCAACATTGATCCGCGCGGTTGCGGATCTGCGCGGCGCCGTTCCGGTTTTCCAGCCACAAGACCCGGGGTTGGCACGTCTTAGCAAGCGCTTGAAGGAAGGGTTTGACCCGCGCGGGATCCTTAATCCCGGCCGCATGTACTCGGGTGTTTAGACGATGCAGACGCATTTCTCTTTGGCCCAGCTGGCCGATCCCAACATCGCCGAAGCTAATCAGATTTTGCGGAACTGCGTCCATTGCGGCTTCTGCACGGCGACCTGCCCGACTTATGTGCTGCGCGGCGACGAACTCGATAGCCCGCGCGGCCGTATCTATCTGATAAAGCAGATGCTGGAGAGCGGTAAAGGCGCGTCGGCGCGGGTGGCTCGTCATATCGACCGCTGCCTATCCTGTCTTTCCTGCATGACGACTTGTCCTTCGGGCGTGCATTACATGCATTTGGTCGATCATGCACGCGAGGTCATTGAGGAAACTTATGAGCGCCCATTCGGCGAGCGGAAGCTTCGCGACTTGTTGGCTTGGTTGCTACCTCGTCCAAACATGTTTCGCCTTGCACTTATTGGGGCTTGGTTGGCCAAGCCATTTGCGGTCCTAGCACCAGGCCGCCTTAAAGCGCTACTTTCGATGGCACCATCCCACGTGCCCGCGCCGTCCTCCGTAGACCGGCCGCAGGTCCATGCTGCTAAAGGGCCGCGTAAGGGCCGAGTTGCTTTGCTTACGGGCTGCGCGCAGAAGGTTTTGAACCCGGCGATCAACGAAGCCACAATCCGGTTGTTGAACCGGCAATCTATAGAGGTTGTGGTTGCGAAGGGTATGGGGTGTTGCGGTGCGCTAACCCATCATATGGGCAGGACGAAGGACAGCTATGCTAAAGCAGCAGTCAATGTGCGGGCCTGGACTAAGGAAATAGAGGGCGAGGGGCTCGATGCGATTATCGTTAATACGTCTGGCTGTGGCACAACTGTAAAGGATTACAAGTTTATCTTCCGCAATGATCCGGCGTTGCGGAAACAGGCGGACCTTGTGTCGGCATTGACACGTGATATCTGCGAATTTCTTTTGGAAATCGGATTGGATAAGGTAGAGCAGCGCAAGGAATTGGCCGTCGCATACCACGCAGCCTGTTCCCTGCAGCACGGTCAAAATATTACTGAGGCACCAAAGAAGTTGCTGACGGAGGCTGGGTTCGACGTCAAAGCGGTACGGGAGGCACATCTGTGCTGTGGTTCGGCTGGCACTTACAATCTGTTGCAGCCTGAGTTGGCTACTCAACTACGTGACCGAAAACTCGCCAATATTGAGCTCACCGGGGCGGCGGTGGTTGCGGCCGGCAATATAGGTTGCATGCAACAAATGGCCCCTGGGTCACTCCCGGTTGTGCATACGGTCGAATTGCTTGATTGGGCGACAGGTGGGCCGCGACCGGATGCTTTGAACGACGCTGGCGCGGTCTAGCTATGCGTCACTTTGCCATGTCGCACCTGTTTAGCCTCGCTAACTGGGCCAGTTCTGGCGATATACTGGCATTGGCGCTTAAGGAAACGGTCCTGAAGAGGACTAGTGTTCCTATCTGAGCCTTTGTTAAGGCTAATATATAATTGCCGGTGAATTCAAAATCCCGCATTAGGCGGTACTAAACGCCGTCGCCGTATGAGGGCATCAGATCGGAGAAACCATTATCCGCACTGCCAGGCGTTAAATTCCGAAATCCTAACATTTGAGCGGTGGCAATATTTCGACATCGGCTGAGAGGCTCATCGATGATACGTCACTGGATCGATATTTTCATTTAGGATATGCACGTACTGGCCACATTGACCGTGCATTATCTGAAATTAAAGCCGCTATCAAATTTTGCCACCAAGGATAGGCAGAGGCGTTTAATTCGGTGCTGCAAGAGGCACGTTTGGCGGCGATTAAGAGGCCTCTAGACTGCGTAAAAAAGCACTCCGCGCACTAGCTGCCGCCATAACAAACCCCAAATCTGCGCCGCCGAGGATAAATCGTACGCCCTTTGCCACAAATTTGGTGACGAGCCCTTCATCGTAGATACCCCCAAGTCCTACATGCTTGCCATGTTTTTTTGCGGCAGCGAGCGCGGCGTCGTAAGCGGCCGCGACTTTCTCATGACCGAATTCACCAGGAATACCCATTTCAGCACATAGATCATTGGTGCCGATCAAAAGCACGTCGACGCCGTCAACTGCGGCGATGGCCTCTGCATTATCGATAGCCGTTGGAGTTTCTAGCATTATTACTACCATGGTCTGTGCGTTGATCAGCTTGGGTTGTTCGGCCACGCCGTGGCTGATGAAACTGACCTGTGACAGACCGCCGGTCATCGAGCGATGGCCGAGCGGTGGAAATTTTACATGGTCGACGGCGGCGCGTGCTTCCTCGACCGTGTCGACGTGCGGCACAACGACTCCCATCGCACCATTGTCGAGAATGCGCGCGGCGTGAAAATGCTCATGGCCGGAGACGCGTACCAGCGGCGTTATGCCCACATCCAGCGCTGCGACGCAAATCTGCGATGCGGTATCCAGATCCATCGCACTGTGTTCCAGATCAACAAATAGCCAGTCATAGCCGCACGTCTTAGCAATCTTAGCAATGTCCACCTTCCGCGATTGCAGGACGCCGAAGCCGAGTGCCAGTTTTCCGGCGTCGAGTTGCTGCTTGCAGTGATTTACGATAATCGACATACGGATCTCCTTATCCTTAGGCGCCCCAGACTTCTTTAAGTACGCGCAACCAATTTTCGCCCATTACCTTGCGGATTTTGGTTTCGGGCCATCCCGCTTTTTCCATTGCTGCCGTCAGGTTCGGAAACTCACCGATCGTGCTCAATCCGTCGGGCATCTTAGTCACGCCGCCGGGGCGCTTAGGGACCAAACGCCTGCCATGTCCTTTATCGAGTGAAAGGTAGTCGAAGAAGGCGACATCCTGGTCCTGCGTGAAGTCTGTGCCAATGCCGACGCAATCTTCACCGACTACATTTATGACGTACTCTATTTCTTCGATGCAGTTGTCGATATTTGTTTCCGTACCCCACGGCAGAAAGGGCGGGTAGGTACAGACGCCGACGAAGCCGCCACGGTCAGCAATGAATTTGAGCTGCTCGTCGGTCTTGTTACGCGGATAATCCTTCAAACCGTTTGGGGCGCAATGAGTGTAGGCCACTGGTTTTTTGGAGTGAAGGATCGCCTCTTCGCTTGTCTGGCCCCCTACATGGGACAGGTCGACCAGGATACCGAGCCGGTTCATTTCATCAATCACTTCGCGACCAAAATCGGACAGACCGCTATCGACACTTTCCCAGCATCCTGTGCCTACCAGGTTCTGTGTGTTGTAAGTGAGCTGCATCACCCCAACACCTAGCTCTTTGAAGAGGCGTAGAAATTCGACCCGATCCTCGATCCCTCCTGTGTTCTGCCAGCCCAAAATAATTCCAACTTTATCTTCCTCTTTGGCTCGACGAATGTCTTCAGTAGTGAAGACCTGAGTGAGTAAATCATCGTGCTCCTTAAACCAGATCTTCCATTGTGCGATGTTTTCCATCGTCCCCTTGAATCCGTCCCAGACCGAACAGGTGCAGTTTGCCGCCGTCAGACCACCGCGCTTCATATCTTCAAAGACCGCGCGGCTCCATTTCGAAATTATCAGGCCATCTATGACGATGGCGTCCTTGTGCAGATCGCTCATAAGAAGGTGTGTCTCCGCTTTATCGATCAGTTTACAGGTAAGCTAAACAATGTGGCCGGCTGGGCCAATCAGCGATTGCGCTTGACCTGCCGATAGCAGCAGCGGAATCATGAGGTCAAACACACGTAAATGGGAAAGGTATCGCGATGGCTGATATCGTGATCATCGGCGGCAGTATTATGGGATCAAGTATTGCCTATCATCTGGCGGTAGCAGGAAAGGCGGGTGATGTTTGCGTTATCGAACCCGACCCGACCTACGAATTTGCCGCAGCGCCACGTTCTTCCGGGGGCGTCCGTCTGATGCATGGGTTGGTAGAAAATATTGAAATGTCAGTATACGGACAGGAATTTTACCGGGATTTTGCTAACCGGGTGGATGTGGAAGGCCAGCCTGGCCGCTTCGATTTTCTCGAATATGGCTATTTGCATCTGTTAACGGGTGCGGATGAGGTTGCAGTCAGCGAAAAAAATTGTGCTTTGCAGAATACGCACGGTGCGTCGAACGAGATGATCGATAGCGATGAGCTAAAGCAACGCTTTCCGTCGATGCGTACTGACGATATTGATGCCGCGTTGCATGGGCCTCAGGATGGGTTCGTTGATCCCTACGCTGCTGTAGTCGGGTTTCGGCGCAAAGCACGAAGCCTCGGGGTTAAGTTTATCCAGGATCGTGTGGTGGGATTTGAAACTGACTCGAAGAAAGTACAAAAGGTCGTACTAGACTCGGGCAAAAAGATCGAAGGCGAGGTGTTTGTTAACGTCGCCGGCGCTTGGGGGCCAGAACTAAGTGCGTCGATCGGCTTAAAGTTCCCTGTAGAGCCCCTCAGTCGCTCGACCTTCTATGTCGAGACACGGGAAGAGCTGGAGACGATGCCGCTGACCAAGGACTCGTCGCATGTCTCATTTCGTCAAGAAGGAGCGGGATATACCGTTGGGCTGACTGAAGTTGAAGTGCCTGGAGGCTTCGATTGGGAGGTGAAGCATCACCTGTTCGACGAGATCATGTGGCCCGCGGTAGCGCACCGGGTGCCAAAGTTTGAGAGCCTTAAGGTTATGCGCAGCTGGTCGGGACACTACGCCTACAACCGGATGGACGGCAACACGATTATCGGTAATTGGGCTGGTGGGCTAGAAAACTACTATTTCGCCACCGGGTTTTCCGGAGCTGGCTTGCAGAAAGGGCCGGCGATCGGTCGTGCGATGAAAGAACTTTTGCTAGATGGCGGATACCAGACCATTGATCTTGGCCGAATGTCCTACCTACGCGTACTAAACAACGAGCCGCTGTTGGAAGAAGGTTTTTCGGCGTAGCAAAAGGATTGCAAGCCATGGCGATGCTCAGATCGGAACATATCAAGGTTGCGGATATCTATATCCCGACTAAACGGCGCAATGCGCTGGGAGACACGAAGATTGAAGAGTTGGCGGAAAGCATCTTGGAAGAAGGCCAGAAGGTACCGATCCAAGTGCGCCGTGATGTCAAGAAAGGCTTCATCCTCGTTAACGGTGCCCATCGTATGGAAGCAGTTAAGCTGCTTGGCGAGGAGACCATAGAGGCTTTCATCGTGCGCGAAGGAAATTACAGTTTATAGGGGAAGAAACATGGTTCAGGCGTTCAATTTGTCAGGCCAACGGGTTGCGATAACTGGTGCCGGGGGCGGCATCGGTTCGGAGACAGCACGGCTTGTGGCCAGCATGGGCGCTGACGTGATGGTCGCAGACCTGGAGGCACCGGAACCGCTGGCGGATTACCTGAGGAGCCAGGGAAAGGTGTCGGTTGCTACCGCTCTTAATACAACAGATAGGAAGGCCGTCGAAGCCTGGGCGGAGACCTGTGGTGAGGTCGACGCCCTGATTGATTGCGCAGCGATCTGTCCTTTCGACGATTGGAAAGACGATGGCTGGGACGAGGTTGCTGAGCGCGTCTTCAACGTCAATCTGCAGGGCCCGCTCAACGTAACGCGGGCGTTTTTCCCCGGCATGGTCACTCGAAAGAAGGGTAGTATTGCGCTAGTCGGCTCTATTGCTGGCAGGATAGGTGGCGTGCGGGCGGCGCCTCATTACGCGATGTCGAAGGGCGGCATCCATGCCTTTGTTCATTGGTTCTCGCGACGTGGCGCGCCTCACAATGTAACCATCAATGCCGTTGCACCGGGGCCTGTGGCGACACCGATGACACAAGGGGAAGACTTCCAACCGGAAACCTTTCCGATGGGTCGTATGGCGCAGGCCGAAGAGATTGCAGGCCCGCTTGCCTTCCTGATATCGCCCAGCGCGTCGTACATCAACGGCGCCGTATTGGATATCAATGGCGCGATGCATTTCAGTTAATTGTACTGCAGCAAATGGTCTCGCTGGGTTGTGCCGGTGTAGTCATAGCGATAGATACCGCGGCGTTGTAGCTCTGGCACAACCTGATCAACGAATTCCTCGATTGCGCCGGGACAGTAGATTGGCGAAAGCATGAAACCGTCGCCACCGACCTCGTCGACCCAGGCCTCCATCTGATCGACGATGCTTTCGACCGTGCCGACGAATTGTGGCAGACTTACGCTCTGCCCGTGCCGCCTGGCGATTTCGCTCGCCGTAAATGAGCCACCCTCCGGCCTTATGTAGCGAGGCTTCATGCGCTGCAGCTCGGGCTCATCGCGGCTCGCCATCTCTGTCTCGGGTGGTAGTTTAGACATGTCAAAATTGAGATGGGCGGAGAGGATAGCCATGCCGCCTTCCTCGGGTACCAACTCGTTGTGAAATTCCTGTTTCTCGACGGCTTCCGCCTCGCTCTCCCCAATAATTGGCTGCATGCCAAAAAGGATCTTGCAACTGTCGGGATTTCGGCCGATTTCTGACAAGCGTTCCCTAATATCGGCATAGTAAACAGCGGCGTCACGCGCGTGCGGTTGGATCGCGAAAATGGCATCAGCGTGTTTCGCGGCAATCGCTCGCCCTTTTGGTGAGGTTCCTGCCTGGATAAGGGCGGGTCCGTTCTGTGGTGTCCGGATGACGTTCAGAGGGCCCCGTGATTTGTAAAACTCACCTTCAAATTCGATTCGGTGTACTTTCGTAGGATCGGCAAAAACCGCGTTCGCGCGATCCATTACTACGGCATCCTCATCCCAGCTGTTCCATAACTGCCGGCAAACCTCGATAAATTCATCTGCTTTTTCGTAGCGTTGATCGGTGGGTTCACGTTTCTCGCCATAGTTGGCGGCTTGGTTGTCGTTCACTGAAGTCACGACATTCCAGGCCGCTCGTCCGCCTGTCAGATGATCGAGCGTCGCCCAGAGGCGCGCCAGGTAGAACGGGTGGTGGTGGCTAACGGAAAGGGTCGCCCCCAGCCCGATATGGTTGGTGACGGCGGCCATGTATGACAGTAGGGGGATAGGGTCGTGTTCCGGTGCTTGCACAGCGTATCGTAGCGCCGGATCCAGCGTGCCTTTGTAGGTATCGGAGATGTAGTTGAGGTCGGCAAAGAAGACCATGTCGAACTTGCCCCGTTCGCAGGTCTGGGCGATGTGCTGGTATAGATCCGGCTTAGCCCAGGCGTAATTGTCTAATTCCGATTTCGGGTGCCGCCACATGGCGAGACTATGATAGGTCGGCCCATGCACCAAAAATTGGGCCAGATGGATTTTCTTCTTGTTACTCATCGCAATAAGGCCTTTTCCCTGCTTTCTCTCCCATCATAATAGAGGAATTAGCATGGGACCGCAGTTCGTATCGGTCAGGTCAGCTGTTCTCTCACCAAACAGCTCTAACGTGTATTCGGTGGATCTCTTATGCGCTGCTAGACCGAATGTTCACTGAGCGATTCGGAGGCACCGGGACATGTTTAGTCGCTCTTAGCGACGAAGAGGCTGGCTGGACTGATCTTAAGAAGAATTTAGGTTTGGAGAAGCTCAAGTAATACGCGGAAAAAATCAAGTCGATTAGGCTCTAGCGCGTTTCGTCGAGATAGTCCTTGAGGGGCTTTGCGGCACGGCAAACCTTCGAAAGGCGTTGCAGGAAGCCCGACTGAAAGATCTGCTCATCTTCGATTGTATGACGAGCGAGAAAGCTTTTTTGCCGGATAAGGTCGATATTGCTGTGGTCTATGGAATAGCCGCGCGGCGCCGTTTTTACGGCTTCTCCCTGAAGGGTCCCAAACGTTTTCTTGAAGGTACGATTGTTTAGGATCGCACGCATCTTGCTGCTATCCGAGGAGATCCGCTCTCGGATCGCGTTCAGCCAATCCGGTTCCGGCCGGAACGCGCCACCACTGATGCGGCATAGACCGGGCTCAACGTTTAGGAAGTAACCAGTGCGCAAATGTAGTTTCTTGCTACCTCCTCGCAGGATACGGGCACCGAAATTAGTCTTAAACGGTGTTTTAACTGCGGAGAACCGGGTGTCGCGATAGATACGGAACATGCAGAGCCGTGGTTCTAGGCCGGTCACACTGTCATCGAATTTCTCGATTTCAAAAATCCATACCCCGATAAAGGAGAGGAAGTCAGCACGTGCATCTTCGTAGCGGTCGCGATTGTCCTCGAACCATTCTCGATTGTTGTTTTGGCCAAGGTCCCTGATGAAGTCGAAAGTGCTGGCATCTAGATGCGGCATGATTGTGGTCTTTTTCTAGTTAGGCGTACTCGTCCGTCATTCAGTTTAGGAAATCGCGAAATGCCTGTATGGCATGTTCTTATTCACCCATACTTCAGCAGTTCTAATTGGAACATTGTCTGATAGATCATGCCACGGACCTCCAAAATTAATTTCTGTTTCAATTACATTACAGCGTGGGCTCGCAGGCATGTGCCACGCATCTAGAATCTATTTAAGTGGTTCAATACGGCTAGATCGGAGAATGTTAAATGTTAGCTAAAATCGTCTAGACGCCGATATGATCAAGGATTTTACGGGTCAAAATGTTGCTGGGGTCCACCATATTTTCGATGACAGTGAAGTGGTTGGCACCATCTGCCTCTAGATAGTCGATCGATCTCAATTTGTTGTCCCACCGTTCGTGCAGATATTGCGACTGTCGGCGAAACTCTTTGGTTTCCGCACCGCCGACCGCAATGGTCATCGCTATGTCGTGACCCGGCGCAGAATTCGCTGGGCTGCATCGGACTGCACTGTCAGGGTCGAGATGAACATCGTTGTTCACAGAGATCAGCAAGATAGGCTGCAGGTCAAACAGTCCGCTGATGGGGGTCGCGCTTTTTAGCAAATCTTTCGGGAGCCCCGCTTCGTATTCTGGCCAGTGTGTTGTCGCTACAGCCGCTGCAAGGTGACCGCCGGCGGAGTGGCCGAAGATATGAATGCGATCCGGGTCGCCGCCATAGGACGCAGCGTTGCGCCAGACCCATGCGCAGGCGGCGCGCGCCTGGCGAGTGATCTCGTCAATTTTAACCTCTGGGCAGAGTGTGTAGTTGATCGAAACGACGAGCACACCCGCGTCGACAAAGGGCTTCGGCAGAAAAGCATGATCCTTCTTATCCAGTGCGCGCCAATATCCGCCATGGATGAACATCAAGACCGGCGCATTGTCGACATTAGCCGGCTTAAAAATGTCCAGAATTTCCTCCGCGCGTGGGCCATAGGAAATATCGCGCTCGCAATCACTTTCTGCATAATAGGTTTCGCTGTCTGCCGCCCAGCGCACGAGAATTTCATCGGTGTTGGGTACAGAAAGACGTGGCCCGTACTGGTGTTCCAACGCTTCCTGATTGTAGTCACGATAGATTGCTTTGCTCATCAAGGTCCTCTCGATACTCTGCAGCGCGAACGACACACATTATGGCAAAAATGACAGGGAATTGCATGAGGACAATAACAGAGCCGTCACGGCAGGTGCCGGTTGTCGCGGAAACGGAAGTGTTGGTGCTTGGTGGTGGTCCCGCTGGAATCGCAGCGGCAACGGCCGCAGCGCGGTCTGGCGCGAAGACGATGCTGTTGGAGCGCTATGGCTTTCTTGGCGGCATGGGTACAGCGGCAATGGTCACCAATTTTTGTGGTCTGCATGCCTGTATCAACGGCACTGTGCAGCAGATCGTGCACGGCGTCGCGGATGACATTTTACATCGCCTGGCGAAGCTTGATGGATTACGAGAACCTCACGTCGTGACTAACGCTGAAGGCTTGAAGACTGGAGCTCAAGCCTATGACAATGCAGCGTATAAGGTTGCGACCGACGATCTTCTGGTGTCGGCTGGCGTCGATGTGCGCTTTCATACCTTTGCGGTCGACGCCATAACTGACAACGGCAAAATAGAAGCAGTGCTTATCGAAACCAAGTCAGGCCGCGCGGCGATTTCGTCGGACATGTTCATCGATTGCTCGGGAGATGCTGATTTGGCGACCTGGGCCGACGTGCCTTATGAGAAGGGCGGTTCGGACGGCTTTATGGCTTACCCGACCATGATGTTCCGGATCGCCGATGTCGAAAGCGATGTGGCGATGGCGGAGGGCGCGCCACAGCTCAAGGCTCTGATTGCGGAAGCTAATGCTAGTGGAAAATTCAAATTACCGCGCAAGGCAGGCATTATTCGCCCGCAAACGCACGACAGTGAATGGCGCGCCAATCTGACCCAGATCAGCCGTGACGGCGCCCCAGTCGATGGTTCCGACTGGGATGATATAGGTTACGCTGAGATCGAGGGCCGGAAGCAAGCGATAGAATATTTTCGATTCCTTAAGGAGATGGTGCCGGGCTTCGCTAACGCCTACATGCTGGAACTTGCGCCGCAAATTGGCATTCGTGAGACACGTCGAATTATCGGCTCATATCAGTTGACGGGGGAAGACGTGCTGGAATGCCGCGATTTTGATGACAGTATTGGGTGCAGCGGCTGGCCGCTGGAGACGCATGTTTTGGGCGATGTCGAATGGAAATTTCTGGCTGGGCGCGGCTATCACCAGATCCCCTTCTCCACGACGCTGCCGACAGGGATCGAAAACTTGCTGGTTGCTGGACGATGCGCATCGACGACACAGGAGGGACAGGCCTCTCTGCGTGTTAGTGGGCCTTTCTTTGCGATGGGGCAGGCGGCTGGGACGGCCGCTGCAATGGCCCGAAAAGCAGGGGTGGCCCCCGCGAAACTGGATGTGCCGACACTACAACAGCAACTCTCTGTCGACGGTGTCTTCATCGGTGATACGGGAGTTTAAATCGGATGACGTCTTTTAAAGAATTACGGCCTTCTGCGCGCGTCGGTGTTTTGGTTCCCACATCTAATCCGACAGTTGAGCCGGAGCTGCAGTATCTGGTTGGCGATGATATTGCCCTTTACGCTGCACGGTTTCCTTACACGCCGGAGCTTGACCTCGCCCAGCGGTTAGAGGGGTATCCGGATGTGTTTCTCGCGAGTGCTAAAGTATTCGGCGGTATTGAACTTAATGCTTATTTAGCGGCAATGACAGGCGCATCATATGGCTTGCTGAAAGCAGGCGATGATGTGTTGTGTGAAAAACTGAGTGCCGCAACAGGAACTGTCTCGACGACGGCATGCCGCGCGATACGCTTGTCGCTGGAAGCGTTGGCTGCAAAGCGTGTTGCACTGATATCACCTTATCCGGCCTGGTTGACCGATCGCGCCGCGAAGTATTGGAAGGATTGCGGCTTCGAGGTGACCCAGTTGGTGATGATGTCAGAGGAGTTCCGCGCTTACGAGATGGAAAGCGACGAAGTCGCCGATACGTTGGCGAAGGTCGATAGTGATGCATGTGATGCTGTCATAATGACAGGGACAGGCATGCTGACTGTACCGGCCATCCTTGAATTGCGCGATACGATCGGAGCGACCCTATTGTCCTCGAACCTATGTGCTGCCTGGTGGATTATGGACACGGTTGGTTCGAACGGCTCAGAGAATTTCGCTGCCGCCTGTCCCGTTTTGCAGGAAATGCTCAACCACTGATTTTGACAACCGCTTGCCGGGCAAAGGGACAAAAGGACAGGTAATCGTAGGTCCAGCCGTAATGCTCGACCGCCTCCTGGAATGCCTTGAATTCGTCGAAACGCCAGGACGGATTGCAGAAATATTCATCGAACGCGATGGTTGTGCCCGGTACGATCCGTTCCTGCAGTAGATCGAGGATTGTCTTGGTAGAACTGTAAATGTCGCAATCTACATTCATGAAGCGGATTGGTCCGGCATTTTCGTTCATGAAAGGCGGAATTGTTTCCTCAAACAGTCCGACATGAAGTTTCACATTGTCCGGCACTTCCGGCAGTTCACCGTAGGTCGTGTATTCGCCAACTGGATTGTTTTGCCACGCTTCCGGCAGACCTTGGAAACTATCGAAGCCATGAACAGCGCCATCGGTCTTTGCTGCGATCTGTCGGATCGAAGTGCCGAAACGGACCCCAAACTCAAGTATTAACCCGTCGAGTTCAGCTGCTTCCTGGGCATGGGCATAGGTCTCTGGTCCGGTTCCGAATACTCTAATCGAGGAATTCTGCTGAATTTGGCGCAGAGCGTAATCCCAGCTGTCCAGCCAGTGATTGTAACCATTTTCGTCCAAAGGGACCTTGTCAAAGCTGGCTATCGCCGCTTCGTCATCGCCTTTTTGCTCTAGGCACATGGCATGGAAGAACTGCCACTTGGCGTCGCCTGGTTTCGCCTCCAGCGCCGCCTCCAGAGCCTGTATGGCTGGGTCCAAATCGTCGTCCTGATATACCACGGCATGCAAATTGAAGAGGGAAGAGGCATGTTGTGGGTCAAATTTAATGGCGGTTCGCAAAGCAATTTCCGCTTCCTTTTTGCGGCCAAGTTCAATGAGTGTAATTCCCAGGTTGTTGTGCGTTGAAGGATCTTCTGGAAGCCGCGCAACTGCTTTCCGATACGATTGTTCTGCTTCTGCGATCTTGCCGTATTCGCTCAACGCGTTTCCAAGAACGTAGTGGGCGTGACCAATATCGGCATCGAGGGAGAGGGCGTGTTCATATTTGATAATGGCCTTGGAAATTTGCCCGTCGGCGCGCAGTGCTACGCCAAGCTCTATGAGCAGCTCAGGGTCTTCGGGGGCAAGTGCCACGGCGCGTTCGAACATCTCCAACGATTCTTCGGACCGTTCTAGGTTTTGAAAGACTTTACCAAGCTGGCTATGCGCTTTCGCATTGTTTGGATCGAGATCGATCATTTTTTGGCAAGCGGTTTCCGCCGCGCCGAAGTCCCCAACCGATATCAGCGCGGTTGTTAGGGTATGATGGAGTTCGAGGTTTGCGGGAGCCAAGGCAATAGCGGTCCTGAAGCAGGATATAGCTTTTTCATTGGCACTGTTTTCCAAATAGGCATGACCCAAATTGCTTTGCGACAATAACGAGTTATCGTCCAACGATATTGCGGTTTCGAAAGTTTCTATAGCGTCGTTTAGACGTCCTAACTTTCGTTTAACGATGCCTAAATTAACTAGTGTATCGGGGTCGCGGGGTTTCAACTCAAGTGCCTGGCCGTATTCGTCTTCGGCATCTTCCCAACGGCCTGTTTCGTCGAGAGCATTCGCCAAGTTGAAATGGATACTGGGATCCTCCGGCTTAATCTTAGCTGCCGTTTCGAAGGCGGCTATGGCCGTTTCGAACCTTCCCATTTCAGCGGACAAGATCCCGTGGAACTGTTGTGCATCAAAATGCTTTGGTGCACTTTTTGCGACGCTCTTGCAAATGTCCGCCGCCTGCACCAGCTCTCCTTTTTCGTAGAGCTGTTCCGCAAGACCGAGGGCTTCCGCAACGCTGACACGTTCAGGGTTCTTCGCCGCTTTGCGTGCGCGCTTTTCCTGGCGACGACGTTCTTGCCTGCTCAATGGTTTGGCCATAGCCGTTAGACCCTCCGAGATAATAATTAGCCATGCGACGGCACGATGTCACTTTTTGCCTAAGCCTGTGCGCCCGTATCCGATTAGTCGAACACCTTTGGACCCAGCACGTGCCTACTATTCCTCTGATTTTGATGGAGAGAGATCGGACTGGCGCATAACTTTCATCGGTCTTTTTTATTCGTGTCGCGCCCTCAAAGGTCACCGATTGAGTAAACGCTAAAGGTGACAGGTGCCGCGGTTGGGGATAATTCAGGTAAGCGGCGAAAAACTGATCTCGCGCAGCTATGTGCATCGAAGATAATCTTCAGAAAATATTGAGGTAACGTATCCTTGGTGGGGTCTACTTGCCGATCGTTCCTGAGGGCACCATAATTTAGTTATGCGATATATTTTGATCGTGATCGTTTTGCTGTTCGTATGCGGGCCGTTTGCCATCGCAGGCCAGGATGATCCACGCCTCGATCAGTTGTTCTCGCGTCTTTTGACGACCGAGGACCCACACGAGGCAACCCAAATTCAGGAAAACATCTGGGAATTGTGGATGTATTCAGAGAAGGAAAATCAGAACGTCCTGATGAAGCAGGGTACTTTTGCAATGGCCGCCCGCGATTTCGATCTAGCGTTGGAGAGTTTTGACGCTTTAATCGAAATAGCGCCAAATTTGGCGGAAGCATGGAACAAGCGGGCGACCCTCTTCTACCTAATGCAGAACTACAAAGCTTCGGTCGCCGATGTTAAGAAGACGCTGGCTTTGGAGGCACGGCATTTTGGGGCGATCGTTGGAATGGGGCTCATCTATGAAGCGCTTGGCGATCAGGAAGCGGCGTTGGAGGCTTTCCATCGAGGACTCAAGGTGAACCCACACATGTCGCATATAAAAAAGAAGTCGGAACAACTCGCTCGCGAGCTCAAAGATAAAAACATTTGACCACTGAATTCGCAGATTTGAAAGCGTCCCTGCGGCGCATGGATCTCCTGAAAGCGGAGGAAAACCCGTCATTTACGCCGCTCATCGGTGGGGTCTCGTCCGACATCTGGCGCGTCGATTTACAATATGGTCCAATTTGCATTAAACGCGCTCTGCCGAAATTGAAAGTTGCCGCAGACTGGCGAGCGCCGATAGAACGCAACGCTTCGGAGGTTGCGTGGATTGAGAAAGCCGCCGAGATTGTTCCGTCTTGCGTGCCGACGATCTTGGGACAGGATGAGGCAGCTGGTCTCTTTGCGATGCCATTTTACGATCCCACAAACTACAAGTTGTGGAAGAGCGAACTGCGCGACGGGCGGGCTGAAAGCCAAATTGCTCAGTCTGTCGGCGAAAGATTAGGACAGATTCACGCGGAGACTGCTAACGACAGCGCGTTGGCACGCCAGTTCGAGAACGATGCGATCTTTTACGATATTCGGATCGAGCCGTACCTTGTTGCAACGGGTCGCGCCCACAACGATTTAGGGGCGGCTTTCGAACGGCTTGTTTCCCTTACTGCTGCGACGAAATTTGTGCTGGTCCATGGCGACGTCAGCCCAAAAAACATTCTTCTGGGATCGGAGGGACCGATTTTCCTGGATGCGGAGTGCGCGTGTTACGGTGACCCTGCATTCGATCTCGCCTTTTGCCTAAATCATCTTCTATTGAAATGCCTTTGGACACCCGCGGCGGCGGGCGAATTCCTAGTGTGCTTCGAAAAAATGAAGGAGGCTTACCTCTCTTGGGTGCATTGGGAGGCGGTGGAAGAGCTGGAACAGCGTACTGCGGCGCTTTTGCCGGGTCTATTTTTAGCGAGGGTGGACGGCAAGTCTCCTGTCGAGTACTTGACAAAAGAAGACGACAAGCTGCGGGTGCGCCGCACCGCGCGAGCTCTTCTTGCGAAACCGGTGCCTCAGTTGTCCGATATTAGCTTTGCCTGGCGGGAGGAACTTGGCTTATGACCATAATTCAAGGTGTGCGTGGCCGGCGGGGGGGGGATTCTCGAGGACGTCCGACGGTAGAGACTGAGATTTACGTTGTCGGTGGCATCGGGCGGGCCATCGCACCTGCTGGTGCGTCGACAGGGAGTGGGGAAGCAGTCGATTTGCGCGACGGTGACCCTAATTTCGGTGGCTATGACGTTCGCAATGCGCTTGCCGCGGTCGATGGTGAGATTGCTGATGCCTTGGTCGGGATGGATGCGAGTGACCAAGCCGGGGTCGACGAAGTGCTAATCGCGCTTGATGGAACACCGAATAAGTCTCGTCTCGGTGGCAATGCGATCGTGGCGACGTCCATGGCCGTGGCACATGCCGCAGCGGCAGCCCGTGAGGTCCCTCTTTGGCGGTATCTTAGTGGGAGTGCGACCGGAATGATGCCCTTACCCGAAATTCAAATCTTCGGTGGTGGTGCACATGCCGGTCGGCGTGTCGATGTACAGGATTTCATGGTCATGGCGACAGGCGCCACGGACTATGGCGAGGCATTAGACTGGACAGCGCGAGTTTATCTCGCCGCGGGAAAGCTGATGGCGGAAAGAGGTGACCTGCAGGGCGTCGCGGATGAGGGCGGATATTGGCCCGCTTTTGAAACCAATGAGGCGGCTTTAGACATGCTTGTCCGATCGATAGAAGCGGCTGGACTGGTGCCCGGCGAGCAGGTGACAATATCGCTTGATATTGCAGCCTCCGAGTTTGGCAGCAAGGGCCGCTACTGGCTTGGTCTGGAAGGGCGGGAATTGGATAGCGACGGGTTGTCGGAAATGTTGTTGGGCTGGCTTAATCGGTACCCCATCGTGTCTGTCGAGGATCCACTGGGGGAGGACGACGAAGCTGGCCTCATCGCATTCACAGCGGCGGTTGGTGACGCAGTGCAAATTATCGGTTACGACTTCCTCGTGACAGATGCCGCGAGGGTTAGGTCTGCCGTCGAAAAAGGGGCATGCAATGCTGTGCTCGTCAAACCAAACCAGGCGGGAACGTTAACAGAGGCGAAAGCCGCTTTCGAGACAGCGAAATGTGCGGGTTGGGGGGCGGTAATTTCGGCTCGATCGGGAGAAACGGAAGATTTAACGATCGTTCACCTTGCCGTCGGCTGGCAAGCGCGGCAGTTGAAGGTAGGTTCCTTCGCTCGGTCGGAACGGATGGCGAAGTGGAACGAGGGTTTGCGGGTCGCGGAGGTGGTCGGGCCAGCACTGCCGACACCTAGCATGTTCCCTTGGGGTGTGTAATGGGGAGGCTTGAAAGAATACCGAAAACACATCGGTTCCGCTGAGCGGTGATCTTATTGCTGAGATTGCAGGACAGGAGCTTGTGTCGCTGCAGCCCTCGCTCTTAAGGAAAAGCCCTGCCTGGAGCAAGGAGCTGGAGCCGGTCACTGTAATCGTTCAAGGCTCAGCCATACCTTGTTGATGGAATTGGAACGCATTAGATCCATCAACAGCACTTCTTAGTTCGCCGACGATGAGCTTGGTCTAGTTTGGAAACCTTTCGACTAAAAAGTCGCGCCCGCTCAGCATATCGTCGAGGGACCCATATGCGCTCATATAGTGACCGGAAAAGTCGGCTGCCTCGACCCAAGAAAACATATCGGTAAAATCTATAACGCCTTCACCGGGAAATAGGTGCTTCCCGAGCAGCAGCTGGACACCTTGGGCCTTGGCGTCGGCTGCGTCTCGCAAGTAGGGGGATCTTCGGCAATGTTGACCGCAGACAGAGTCTGTAGGCCCAGGTGTATACCGTTCGCCGCACAGGCTCGGCGAATCGGGGCACAGCTCGTCTTGTCAAAACTTTCTAGGGCATTCGGAGGCGGGTCGATGCGACAGTCGACATAGCGGACTTCGTTCTCGACCGTCCAACTTACAGCTTCTTGGACCGACAGTTTTCGCCGACATTGACACCAATCCTACTGCAAATTTCCATTTCGATTCCCTTGTCTCGCTTGACGCCGCCGACGGAATATCGGCAAATCGTTATGCCCACTCGAGGTGCCATTATAAAACATCTAATCTGCCGGAAAGTTTGCGCGATGCCCACACTTCAGCACAACGGTGTAACTATTAATTACCGTGATTCCGGGACGGGCGATGTCCTGCTCCTTTTGCACGCTGCGGGTAGTACAAGTGGTCAATGGCGCGGTTTCACACCGCATTTCGAGGACCGTTTTCGGGTAATTGCACCAGATCTATATGGGCACGGAAAAACCGCCTTTTGGCCAAATCCAAGGACATTAACTCATGACGATCAGGGTGACCTGATCGGTGCGGTGCTGGATCAGCTCGGGATCGAACGCGTCCACATGATTGCCCATTCCTATGGCGGTGGGTCCGGCATCCGGCATCTTTTGAAGAAACCGGATACGGTCCGCAGTCTCGTGGTAATCGAACCGATGATCGGCAGCCTGCTATTTGAGCGCGAGGAGGTGCAGGCCATTTCGGAGGTGAAGCAGATGTGGGATGGGTTTTTACAGAGTCTTGAGGATGGCGGGCCGGAGGCGGCTTGGAAAGGATTCCTCGATTTTCGGAATGGTCCTGGTACCTGGGATAATTATCCGGAAAAGACGCGGAATAATTTCCTCAGCCGGACGGAGGGCCATGTCGCCAACATCTACGCCAACAAGAGCAACCCGACAACTATGGCGGAACTGAGGTCAATTAGTGCACCTACCCTGGCGATCCGAAGCGAGCGTCCAACAAATTTTGATCGGCGAATGGTCGAGTTGCTGGCGGAAGCGGTTCCAGGCTGTGAATTTATCACCCTATCAGACACCGAACATATGTGTCCTCTGACCCACCCTGACCTAGTAGCCGAGGCAGTCGACAAGCATATTTCCAAGCTGGTCTAGCCCGCTTCGTTTATCCTGTACACGCGTGCCGCTGTATCGTGGAACAGGGAGGCTTTCTCATCCGCCGAGTAACCGCTAGTAATGCGTTTAAAGGTATTCCAAAGCACATTATAGCTGCAGGTTATTTTATCGACGGGGAAATTTGACTCGAACAAGCAGCGATTGGCACCGAAAGTTTCGATACAGTGTTCGTAATAGTTTCTCGTTGCGACAGAAAGTTCTTCGCTGGTCGGCGGCTTGTTGTTTTTGTGCCAGCCGAAACCGTTCACCTTCATATTGATGCCACCGAGCTTGGCGACGACATTCTCGCATTCGGCTAAGGCCACGATATCGTTGCGCCATTGCGCGAAATATTCCTCGCGCTTGCCCTCATAGGGACCGATGCCGAGCGGGCCGCCGAAATGGTTCAAGATAATTGTGGTGTCGGGGAAGGCGCGTGCCAGATCTGTTAGCTCGGGGATCTGCTTGTGATAGCACCAGCCTTCGAAGCTCATCCGGCGCGGCGCCAGTTCGGCAAATCCTTCACGATAGGTCGCATCGGCGAACATGCCGGGAAAGGGGTTGGTGTGGGAGTTGCGCACACTCGGGTTTTCGTCATAGCCCCCGGCGTGCCGAATGCCGCGAAACCGGTCGCAACCGGCGGAAATATGGGCGTCCAGCACTTCGCCGACCGCGGCGCCGAGATTGAGGTCTGCGAAACCAACTATGCCGGCAGCAATACGCGTCTTGCCGTACTGGCCCGAGGCACTCATGGCTGCGATGCCATTGACGAACTCTGTTTCGCCGACGGGCCGGAGTGCATCCGGTCCCTCCGCCTTGTACATCGATGCGCACTCGATGAAGACAGTAGAGACAACATTGTGCCCGCTGCTGGTGTCCGCCAAAATTTCATCCAAGAGGTAGCGGTTGGCAACCTGTTCGGCACGAAATGCGACGCCGGGCTCGTAACCGGTATCCCAAAGGTGATGATGTGGGTCGCAGATCGGCAGGTCGGGTTCGAGGGTTTCTTCAGTTGTCAGCGCCAGCCAGTCATCATTCGTGCCCATCAGTATGCCTCGTTTGTTGAGGGTGAACTGGGAAAGCTTACGAAGTGCGGCGTATTGGTGCTAGGCCCGACGTGCGAATTAGCGGTTGCCGTCGCGCGAGATCTTGTAGAAGCTAATCATGCAAAGTTCAAAGAGGCCGACATGAGCCAGACAATTGCCGTCGTCACGTATCGCTTGCCGGAGGGCATGGATCGAGCGACAGCCTTACAGATGTTCCGAGATTCCATCCCGCGCTATATGGCCACAGAGGGGCTGCTGCGGAAAAACGTTCTCTACCAAAAGGGTATTGGCGGCGGCGTTTATCTATGGGAATCTCGCGAAGCAGCGGAAAAGGCTTATAGCGACGAGTGGAAGGCTTACATGACTAAAAAATATGAGCATCCGCCAAGACTGATTTTCTATGATTCGCCAATCACCATGGACAGGCAAAACGACTCCATTTTCGACGAAGGCGCGGTTCAACACGCGGCTGAGTAGGGGGAGTTGAAATCTAGTTGTAGGCCTCGCGCGTGCCACTACGGACTGGATCTTTGAGTTGCTCCTATTCAGCTGCCACGGCAGTGCGGGCTTTGAACTCTGGTGCTACCTTCTCCATGAACAGGCGAATGTTGTTCTCGGTGACTTCGTAAGGCGACGGGCCAAGTCGGAATTGCAAGATGATACCGCCAACACCGATTGCGTCGATGTTGGCGAGCCGCTCCGCTACGGTGGCGGGAGAGCCGCAGATTAAACTGTGTTCGATCACGTTTCGCGCCGCCGCCCCGGGGGATGCTGGGACGGTGCCAGTCTCGCCCAACTTGGCCATGCTTTCGCCGCGCTCCTTCAGAACCTGCGCGCGCATTTTACTGCGCTGTTCTCTTTGCGCTTCAAACAGCGGGATGCCGATGCGCTCCGCCTCCGCATCGGTTTCAGCTATGAAGATGTTGCGCCACACCCAGGTCTCATCCACGGCCTGGGCTATATGGGCATCGTCGAAGCCGTTTTCGGCCATTGTATTACGGTACAGCTCCATGCGGTATTGGGTCACCTGATCGGTCTGCACGTTCATCATGAAAGGGCGCCCCCTGCGCGCCATATCGAGCATTGATTCTTCGCCGGAACAAGCCCGGATCATGTAGGGGTGGGGTTTGGTGTAGGTTTCCGGCCGCAGCTTTGGAAGCCATAGGTTCCAGAACTTGCCTTTGTGTTCGAGATTTTCCGTGGTCCAAGCCTTGATCATGATCTCTTCGGATTCAAGCAATCTCTCCTGCGCTTCCTCTGGGTTCAGTCCGAAGCCGCGGTAGTCGTAAATATTGTGCGATGTGCCGCGGCCGAGCCCAACGATCAACCGGCCTTTTGAGATGTTGTCGATGATCGACATCTGTTCAGCCATTCGAATTGGATGGTGCAGCGACATCTGCGCAACCGCGAAGCCTAGCTTAATCTGTTTGGTGGCCGTTGTTAGGGCGGAGGCGAAAATCACCGGATCGACGTAGGCGCAATTGCCGTCAAAATGATGTTCTGCTAGCCAGAGAACTTCCATGCCGAGCTGATCACAGAGGATGCCTTCTGCGAGTGCTTCGTCGATGACGCGCTCGTCATCTTCCGGCGTATCGGCTTGCG
>PBDC01000097.1 GCA_002717185.1 Rhodospirillaceae bacterium | reverse complement strand
TCAGCAAAGGCAGGATGGGACGTGACATCGTTCACCTCTTCGCCATCGACGAAGACCCGGCGTCCGTCATTGCGCAACGCGTCAAGATACTGCGCGCCAGTGCGCAAACCACCAGGAAACCGGTCGTCTTCCAAGGGCTTCCCCGTTGACTGGAGCTTCGATGAAATCGCCATAATGTCTCTTTCCTGCGGGTACACTGTGCCAGTACGGCGGGTTTGGTAATGTTGAGCCGATGGCTATAGTAACAGCCAACAACAGTAACAGGGACCCCAGCGAACCATGGCCAGCACCGAAAACTCTTCGCTCGATCAACGGGCGTTCCGCGACGCTGTCGGCAGTTTCGCAACGGGCGTAATGGTCATGACCTGCACAGATGGCGGGGAAGGATTGATCGGCGTAACCATGAACTCCTTTTCTTCGGTTTCGCTCGATCCACCGTTGGTCTCTTTCTGCATCGCAGAATCACTAACCGAATTTGAGACCTTGCTTGAAACCGACAATTTTGCGCTGAACCTTTTACGCGAAGATCAGCAGGATCTATCGAACCAGTTCGCCAAGACCGGTCCGGATAAATGGAAAGGCGTGTCCTATCGCAAAGGCCCCAACTCAGCGCCAATCATCGAGCCAAATCACGGCGTCCTAATGTGTACCAAGCATGCCCAATACGAATGCGGTGACCATTACATCGTCGTCGCACGCGTCGATACGTTGGTCAATGGCGGCAACGAGCCGCCGCTAATTTTTTACCGAGGAAAGTACCGGCAGCTTTCCTGATAGCTAATCATCATCTACCGGCGCGTAATAGTGCAACTCAAACAGCAGGCACCCACTGTCGGACTTGAATGGTCCGTGATAGGCGCCCGGTGGACGGCAAGCGTAGGTTGGAGCATCGAAAGGCTCACCGCCATCGCCCTGCTCGTCATTACCCACCGTCAACGTGCCGTTGACTAGATAGACTTCTTCCCAATGATCATGCACGAAGGGCACCGTCGAAAAAGCGCCTGGATCAAATCTTAGCAGCCGCGAGCGGCTACCCGTCTTGTTCGTCTCATCCAGGTCCGACGTTAGCACCTTCTGCTTTATCCCCTCTGGATAGCCGGGCGGCACTTCCCAACCCTTCTCCATGTTCAGCGCAGTGAATTCGATATGCGGTTTCGGCATCGTGCTACCCCTATCCAATATTTGGCAACCATGTCATGTCGTAGGCATGCGTGATCTTGCGACCCAGCACCGGGTCCTCCAGTTCAAACTCGAATCGCGGTGCGCCAGTAATCTCTCCAATCACCGGCAACGTTCCACCAAACATCAACTGCCCAGGGACAAGCGGGGCCACTTCTTTAGCGTACTGCGCGACTAGGTTCATTGGGTCGATCATCGAAGCGACTGTACCTTCCTGATAAAGCGCCTTAACACCATTCTCGACCCGGTAGGAGCGCAGGACCAGTTCGTCCCAATGCTCGCTCACATCGTCGTGGCGCCACAATGTCGACGCCACTGGCTTTGGGCAACACTGCTTGGAAATGGAGACATTGTAGGCCTCCACCTCGCGGTCGGTATGATCCGAGCCGAGGCCGACCCAAAAATTTTCATCCTTAAAAAGTAAAAAGAACTCTACCTCACCGCTACTTCCGCTGCCCGCAGTCTGGATAGAAGAAGCCGTCGTCAGCAAGTTGGCACCGACCCGGTAAAAGCATGGCGTGGAAACTGGTCTTGCGACACCGAGAGCCTCTAACTCGACGATGTGTTCCTCGAGTTTGGCCTTATCGCGGCCCGTCCACCCACCGATAATTAAATCGTTGATGACAACCAGTTCTGACCGCTTCGTGTCGCCGGACACGAAGGTCAACTCTAATGTATTCGTCATATCAATCCATCCACAAATCGGCATATTGCGTGGCCACGACTTTGTCATAGGCGACCGGGCCCTCAAGCCAGCCAAGGTCAGTCATGAACGCATTCATCCCCAACACGAACTCTTCGGAGATTGATGCGTCGTAGTAGGGCAAATCTCGGGCAACAACATCGGCGATCATCTTCGCATCGTCCGACGGGAACAGCTTCTCACCAACTTTTGTAACCAAGGAAAGATCTTCCTTGATAGCCTTCTGTGTCTTAACGATGGCCCGTACCGCTGCTGCCGCAGCATCCGGGTCCCGTACGATAAAGGCGTCACTGCCAATCAAGGCCGGGCAGGTGTAGTTGAAAGCCTTGGTCGGTTCATCCCCTCGGCGGATATCAACCAGCACCTTGCCTGCGCCGGAACGTATCGCCGTCTCCGCCCCCATCCCGTTCGCCCAAAATGCGTCAACATCGCCCTTGGCCAACGAATTCGCTGCAGCAACGCCAAAAGAGACGCCTGGCTTAATTTCGCCTGGCGCTGGTGCGACTTTGATTTTATCCCGCTCCAAGTCAAGTCCAGCCTCAGCTAGCATCCGCTTCAAGCCCAACTCGACAAACGGTGCAGCCGCGATATAGAGACCCTTCACAGCATCAATATCGCCCCGCTCACACTCCATATCCGCCCGCACGACGAGGAGCCAATACATACCCTGAGCCAAGGTCGCCAACAGTTTTGCTCCCTCCCAATTTGGGTAAGCGGCCAAGGCACTGTGCGCAGAACCAGCGACAAGGTCGAATTCTCCATCGCGCATTAGCTCGCAGCATTTGTTGACCGGGAAGTAGTGAACCAGCTCCATATCGAGCCCCTCATCCCGAAAGAAACCTAGTTCCACCGCCGCTACAGCCGGAAAGTAGGAGTTCGAAATCAGATCGGGTACGGCAATTTTCATATTCTCTCTCCTGCTGTGCGTCCGCTTAAATCTTTCCCAGTACCTGCAAAATCCGGGACGGCGTCAGCGGTGTTTCACTCAACGTAACATCGAATGGCACCAGCGCATCATTAACGGCATTCAAGATCGCCCCGAAGGTCCCGGTCGTGCCCGCTTCACCGGCACCTTTTGCACCCAATTCCGACGTTGCGGTAGGTGTTTCCAAATGTTCTACCTCAATATCGGGCATCTCAACTGCCATAGGCACTAGATAATCCGCCATCGTGCCATTACACAGCGAGCCAGCTTCGTCAAAAACGAACTCCTCATAAAGCGCTCCGCCGATCCCCTGGACCACCCCGCCGCGAACCTGCTCAGCAACCAGCATCGGATTAATCAACCGGCCACAATCATGCACGACCAGATAGCGGCGGATCGCTATCTGGCCTGTATCCGTATCCACCTCCACGACTGCTACATGAAGCCCATTCGCCGGCAGAAACAGACGGCCATGGCTGGCATATCGCGCGGTAACTGTTAGGTCAGCCGCGATATCATCAGGGATCATATAGGGCTTGAAATGGCCGACCGCCGCGACTTCATCTAATTTCATATGCACGGCACTGGATACCGCATCAACAATCTTACCGTCGCGGATATCGAGCGAACCAGCGTCTTTCTGCAGAAGGACACCAGCGATATTCAAAATGTTCTCGCGCAACTCCCGGCCCGCCCGCAGAGCTGCTTCGCCGCCGAGCGCCGCGCCGCGCGAACCCCACGAGCCGCCGCCGACCGGACAAAGCTCGCTATCGCCACTATTTACCTTAACATCGTCCACCGGCACGCCGATCACTCCGGCGACCACCTGCTGTATCCCGCTGTCGATACCTTGCCCCTGATCAGTCACACCGGTGTAGCAGCGAATGCCACCGGATGCCTCCAGTCTTAATAGGCAGGTTTCCTGAGCACTTATATGTTGCCCACCCTGGCCATAGTACTCCGGGCCAATCGACGTTAAATCGACAAAGGTCGCAAAGCCGATGCCGCGATAGACCCCCTCCTCGCGAAACGCAACTTGCTCCGCTCGGAATGCGTCAAGGTCTATACGTTGCAACGCGCGGTTTAGGCAGCCATGAAAAGACAATTTTTCAAGCGCGATTCCCCCGGTCGAAGTCATCGGAAAATCCACATCTCGCAGATAGTTCCGTTGCCGCATGGTAACCGGGTCAATACCTAATTCACGCGCACCAAGATCGATCAACTGCTCGGTTACCGCACAAGCGATAGGATGGCCGACAGAGCGGATATGCCCCGAAACCGATTTATTGAGATAGGCCATGCGGGTGACTGCACGGTAATGGTCATGGCGGTAAGGTATCCCGCTAACCCGAATGATCTGGTTGCCCTCGGCCACGCTGGAACGCGGGTACTGCGAATAGGCTCCTGCATGGAATAGATCATCCAGTTCAATAGCGATAACGCGGCCTTCCAAGGTGAATGCCATGCGCGCCTTGACCGTGTGATCGCGGCAATGAATATCGGCCAGAAAAGATTCGAGTCGGTCGGCGACGTATTTAACTGGTCGGGTCAGTAGTTTGGCGATGGCACAGACCGCCAATTCGTCCGGATAAAGATGGTGCTTGAGTCCGAACGCACCACCAACATCATCGCATATTACTCGAACATTCTGTTCCGGGATCTTAAGCAAACGAGCATACAGGTCCTGCTGCTGATGTGGCGTCTGATGAGACTGGTGCACGGTCAATCGGTCCGAGGTGGGGTCGTAATCAGCAACCAGACCCCGCGTCTCAAGGCTGACACCGGTATGCCGGTTGAACCTAAACTGCCGCTCGACGACGTGAGGCGCATCTGCAAAGGCTGCAGACGTATCGCCATGCAAGACTTCCGCAGTAAATGCCTGATTACTGGCAAAATCCTCGTGAACCACCGGTGCTATTGGTTCAAGCGCGGCCGCCGCCTCGGTTACCGCTGGGAGTTCGAACCAATCGACGAAGACATGCTCCGCGGCGTCTTCTGCCTCAGCCCGATTGCGTGCGGCAACCGCGGCAACCGCCTCCCCTTGCCAACACGCAACACCAGTCGCAAGTGCCATCTGAACGGGCACCTTCATGTCGGGAAAAAGATTGTGAGTACCCCTCCACGATGCGACGACACCCTCCAAGTCCTTCCCCGTGACGACACGAACCACACCTGGCATTTGAGCGGCTTCAACGGTATCGATCGCGTCGATCCTGGCACGAGGAAAGGGAGAACGCACAAAAGCCAGGTGCAGCATTCGCGGCAGCACGATATCGTCGATATACCGGCCGCGCCCAGCCAGCAACCGCTTGGCGCGATCACGTGGCAAGGATGACCCTATCGGCGCACGGAATGTCACTCCACTGCCCCCGCAACTTCTGAGACCGCATCAACGATAGATTGATAGCCGGTGCATCGGCAGAAATTTCCCGACAGATGATCGCGGATCTCCCAGCGAGTTGGCGCTGGGTTCGTGTCCAACAGAGCTGCCGCGGCAAGCAACATTGCCGGGGTGCAGAAACCGCACTGCAGTGCGTTGTGGCGGTGAAAAGCGGCCTGTAGCTCGGCAATGCGGCCACTGGCGTCGGCCCCCTCGACCGTCTCGATGTCACATCCATCAGCCTGCGCCGCCAGCATCAGGCAACCGCGTACAATCGCCCCATCGACTACGACCGTGCATGCACCGCAAACACCATGCTCACAGCCAACATGGGTGCCGGTCAGGCCGAGGTCTGCCCGCAAAAAATCTACCAAATTAAGCCGCACTGGAACTGTCTCCGCAACATCTTCACCATTGACCTTTAAGGTGATGGCAACCGATTTGACCGCGGCCGTCATATCAGTTCTTCCCTTACTTTGGTAAGCAAACGCTTTACAAGAACACCGCTAATATGACGGCGGTAGTCGGGCGGCGTTATCGGGTCTTCTGGCGGATCGAGCACCCCAAATGCAGCTAGCCTTGCCCTTTCGATTGAGCCGTCATCTAAAAATTGACCCGCCAACAGATCCATCGCGTCAATTGCGAGGACCGGCCGATCGGCGACCCCGAAAAAGGAAAGAGAGATATCGACTACGGTCCCATTTTCCGCCTCACCCGAGATTGCCAGGCCAGCCAAAGCAAAATCGCCACGCCGCCGCACGATCTCGTCAACAGCGTGAAATTGACCGGGCCGTCTTTTAGGTACACGGGCCGCCGTTAAAATTTCGTCGGATCGCAGAGCCGTTTCATAGAGACCACGGTAAAACGCATGCGCAGGCACCTTCCGAATGCCAGACGCACTCGACAAGTCGAATTCCGCCCCGAGAGCCAGCATACAGGCCGGAACTTCCGCCGCAGGATCCCCCAGCGCAAGACTGCCACCGACGGTACCACGATTGCGTATCGCCGTATGGGCGATAAACGGAACAGCATCGACCAATAAAGGCGCATGTTCCCGCACGAGCGGCGAAACAGCCAGGCCCGCATACCGGACGAGCGCTCCAATCACCAAGTGATCCTGTTCTTCAACAACGTCGGACAGACCCGGCACCCGATTGATATCCACAAGCACATCTGCCGTGGCCAGTCGCATATTCTGAAGCGCCATCAGCGTTTGCCCACCAGCCAAGATGCGAGCGTCATCGCCATATCGAGCTAACGCGGCGAAAACGCCTTCAAGCGAATCCGGCCGTAGATAAGCGAAATCTGGCGCTTTCACTGCAGCCTCAACGCGCAGTCCAACCGCCATCGACAACAAGGCTAGCGCCCGTGATCATTGAAGCGGCGGGCGAGGCTAGGAAGACAACCGCACCAACTATGTCATCAATCTGCGCCAGATGACCCATGGGAATGCTACCTATAATTTCCGCACGGAAGTCCGGATCGGCCAACGCCGGCCCCGTCATTGGCGTCTCGACCCAGGTCGGTCCCACTGCATTAACACGAATGCGATGCTGAGCCAGTTCGATCGCCATAGATTTCGTCAAACCTTCCAACGCGTGCTTCGTCATGGTGTAGACGCTACGGTCACGCAAAGCTACGCGTCCCAGCTGCGAAGAAATGTTAATGACAGCGCCGCCGCGCTCGGTCCGGTCTTTATCACGCAGCATCCGGTTAACGGCCGCCTGTGCAACAATGAAGGCGGCCCGGACGTTCAAATCTAACATCCTATCAAGTGCACAGCTTTCGACGGAAATAAAGGGCTGTGGAATATTGGTGCCGGCGTTGTTCACTAAAATGTCTAGCGCCGGTAATCCACTAATCGCCAACTGAACTTTAGCATCATCCGTAACATCACAGACCAAAAAATTCGCCGACCCACCTTCGTCAGCGATCTCGGACGCCAAATTATCCAGCTCGGCGTGGGTTCGGCTCATCAGCACCAGATGCGCACCCGCTCTGGCCAGCCCCTTCGCCATACCAACACTAAGTCCACGGCCTGCGCCACTGACCAACGCCGTGCGTCCGTCTAGCCGGAAATCGGGAACCGTTGAACCACCAAACATTTTTACCCCTGAAAAGCCGCAATTGCCCCGATTGAACAGGTGACGTCAAGGCGGATGCGATCCGCATACCCGTATGACACGGTTTCCGCATAGTATCCGGCAGTTTGGGCACAATGTAGCAGAAATGTATTACAAACGGCTGTTTGCCCTTTTCGACGGAAGGGTAGTGCATGCTGGACTAATCTGGGTGGAACAATAAGAGGCCTCGTTGATCTCACAATACGCTCGATTACTATACAGACTGTTCCCACGATAAATCGACCAACCGCTAACATGGCTGAGAATGAAGACTGTCGGAACAGCCATTTCAAAGCATCACTAATTAGTCACCTTTTTAACTAATTCATCGCCGATAGAAATTGAACATATGGGAGGCAGGAATGGAACTAGGACTTAGGGGAAAACGGGCTATCGTGACCGGTGGCACACGGGGTATCGGACGCAAAATTGTCGAATTGCTTGTTGCCGAAGGTTGTCATGTCGGTTTTTGCGCCCGTGACAAAGGTCAGGTAGAGGACTGCGTCGCTAGGTTGTCAGGTAATGCCGCGATCATTCGGGGCGCCTCTATCGATGTAACGGACGATGTAGGCTTGCAAACCTGGGTCGGAGAGACTGCAGATGATCTTGGCGGTCTGGATATCCTGGTAGCAAACGCTAGCGCACTGGCAGGTCAGGCGGATGCGGACGCCTGGCGGGTTGGTATAGAGGTAGACATACTCGGGACCGTACATGCTGTCGACGCCGCCGTGCCGCACCTCCAAAAGTCCAGCGCCGCATCAATTACCGCAATCGCGAGTACAGCGGCAGTGAACACGTCCGGAGGCGTGCGCGCATATAGTGGTGTGAAAGCCGCACTAATTAACTACTTGTCAGGCCTGAGCACCAACCTCGGCGCCAAGGGCATCCGCGCAAATACTGTGTCACCCGGCGCTATTTTCTTCGAGGGAGGTGTCTGGGATGTTCGAAAGCGCGAAGCGCCAGCAGCTTACGAAGCCGCGGTTGCGCGCAGTCCCTTCGCCCGGTTAGGCACACCGGAAGAGGTGGCAAACGCCGTTGTATTTTTGGCCAGTCCAGCGGCAAGCTACATAAGTGGCGCAAATTTGATTGTTGATGGAGCATCAACGACACGAGTGCAATTCTAAGTTTATTGTTTGATACTCTATTCGGCTTTGCGACAGCTGCTCTTCTCGAAACGAACGAGCAATTCCTTCAAACGCGCTTCCTGAACCATTTCAATCGCTTTCTTAATGGAGACCCATCGACGCTTACGAAGCGCAGCCTCGGGATAATGATCAAGCAAACGCGTGACTTCCATCGCAAAAACTCTGACCCGACACCGTTCACCACCTCTTTCCGGGCGTTTTTTGTAGTTATACGAACCTATTACCTTTCGGCTGATATTTCCAACGACCCCAGCTTCCTCGAGAGCTTCCGCCTCCGCGGATTCGGCTGCTGACAATCCCGGCTCGATATGTCCCTTTGGTAATATCCATCTCCCGGTACCAATCGATGTGATCAACAATACTTTCAGACGACCCTTCTGAATGCGGTATGGCAGTGCAGCAGATTGTTGAACTGTCGCAAAAGTCATCATGTGTTAGTTGGGCTCTGATTTTAGAAAAACGGTCGCACAAGTCTTAGCCCTAAAAATTCACCTTCAATCCATGTTCACTATAAGTTTCCGAGTAACTTCGAGCTGTCAAAAAAAAAATTTCCATTTTCGAAATTTTTGCCTTATTGGCAGTAGACATTTCTAGGAATCGTTATTAGGTAAAAAAAAATTTAGGGCACCTAGATAAAATGTCTCTTCTATCCCGATTTAAGAATAATGCGAGCTCCCGCAAAACAACGGTCGACAAAGATTTAAGGCAGATCGTTCAGCTCGAGAAAGCATCTGCCCGGGTCAGCCAACGCTATCTGAATATGGGATTTGGCTTTCTCTTTCTACTTGCTGTTTGGATATTCGCTTACTTCCATACCGGTGGCGTTGAGGTTTACTCAATTGTAACCGTTGCCGCACTAATCGGCGCATACATGGCGATGAACATCGGCGCCAATGATGTCGCCAACAATGTTGGACCTGCGGTTGGTTCGAAAGCACTAACCCTGGTTGGTGCCTTATGCATCGCCGCGGTTTTCGAGGCAGCAGGTGCGATGATCGCCGGAGGCGAGGTCATCAGTACGATTTCCAAAAGCATCGTCAGTCCCGATTCCTTTGCCGACAAAACGATTTTTATTTGGGCTATGATGGCAGCACTGCTGTCGGCAGCCGTCTGGGTCAATCTGGCAACCTATATCGGTGCCCCTGTCTCGACGACGCATTCGATCGTTGGCGGTGTTATTGGGGCTGGTATAGCGGCAGCCGGCTTTATGGCAGTGGACTGGGGCGTGATGATGAAAATCGCTGCCAGCTGGGTCATTTCACCAGTTCTTGGCGGCGTTATTGCTGCGGCATTCCTCGCTTTCATCAAGTTTGCCATCCTCTATCGTGAAGACAAAATTTCGGCTGCGAAACGATGGGTACCCGTACTCGTCGCCATTATGGCATCCGCTTTTTCGGTCTATCTCTGCATGAAGGGATTGAAACGGGTCTGGAAACCGGATGCAACGATGCTGACGATCGTCGGCATCAGCATGTTTGCTATCGCCTATTTCATAGTCCGCGTCGCCGTCTCAAAAGTCGCTGGCACGCTGGAAAACCGACGCCGCTCAGTTGGAACCCTTTTCACGATACCGTTGATCTGCGCCGCGTCGCTTTTGTCTTTTGCACATGGTTCGAACGACGTCGCGAATGCAGTCGGTCCGCTTGCCGCTATCGTCAACGCCGTCACCGAGGGTGAAGTCTCCTCTAAAGTCACATTACCCTTCTGGGTACTGGCGATCGGTGCGATTGGCATCTCTGTCGGATTGCTTTTGTTCGGGCCAAAGATTATCGAAATCGTCGGCGAGAAGATCACCAAATTAAATAGAGTCCGCGCCTTCTGCGTAGCCCTGTCAGCTTCGATTACAGTCATTATCGCTTCTACTCTCGGCCTTCCGGTCAGCTCGACGCACATCGCTGTCGGCGCTGTATTCGGTGTCGGATTTCTGCGCGAAGCCATCACCAATCGTCGGGTGGATGTCACCGCAGGGGGTGGCTCTAGACCGACCAGTAACACGACCAACCCATCAGACAGTCAAATACGAAAATGGGCCAAGGCCCGCAAACGAAAGCTAGTACGACGCAGTCACCTGATGACAATTATCGCGGCTTGGCTGATCACCGTGCCAGCTTCCGCTCTCATCGCCGGGTTGATATTCCTTATCATTAACAATGTTCGCTAGGCTTCGCGCCTTGTAGCGCGAGGGGTCAGGTTGCTAGTTTGACCGCTCACCCGAGGGAGCAGCCAACAGCATGAGTGATCGAACGTTACGTGGCAAAACAGCCATCGTCGGGGTCGGCGAAACGACCTATTACAAACACGGGCAGTCGCCTGATCCAGAATTCGTCCTGGTCCTTAAGGCCATTCTCGCGGCATGCGAGGATGCCGGGATCAACGCGAAGGACATCGACGGGTTCGCGTCATACAGCAACGACCGCAACGAACCGACCCGGATCGCCGCTGCGCTTGGCATCAATGATTTACGCTACTCCAATATGAATTGGGGTGGCGGTGGCGGCGGTGTTGCAGCAGCTGTCGGCAATGCCGCAGCGGCGGTTGCCGTTGGGCTAGCAGACTGTGTCGTCGCCTTCCGCGGGCTGGCGCAAGGCCAGTTCCAACGGTTCGGCAAGGCCCCGCCAGTTACCGCGGTCAGCGGTGATCCTGCCTACATGTCACCCTACGGTGTAATGTCGCCGTTGCAAAAATATGCGATGCGCGCAATGCGCTTCATGCACGAGAACAAGGTAGATCATAGCGTCCTGCGCGCCATCTCCATGGCATCCTACCATCACGCACAGAACAATCCCCGCGCTGTCATGTACGGCCGACCTTTGTCAGAAGAAAAATATGACGATTCCCGCTGGATTGCTGAGCCCTGCCGTCTGTTTGATTGCTGTCAGGAAAATGACGGCGCAGCGGCGGTCATCATTGTTTCTGCCGAGAAGGCGAAAGATATGAAGCAAAAGCCGGCATATATCCTTGCCGCGGCGCAGGGGTCCGACCATCGCTGCGGGGCGCCAGTAATGAATGCCAGCAACTTCCCTTCCTCCAGCTTCGCCAGCCTGGCGCCGCGGTTATATGAGATGGCCGGCATTGGTCCCAAGGATGTCGATGTGGTGCAGAGCTACGAGAATTTTACCATTGGTGTCATGATGGCGGTGGTCGAGCACGGCTTCTGCGAACCGGAGGAATGCAACGAGTTTTTCCAGCTGGAGAACCTGACCGCTCCGGGCGGAAAGATGCCGCTCAACACCAGCGGCGGTAACCTGGCAGAATGTTATATGCACGGTTTGGGTCTTCAGATAGAGACGGTGCGCCAAATCCGCGGCAACTCGCCAAACCAGGTGCCGGGTGCCGACGTCGCCCTAAGCATCGCTGGCCCGATGGTCCACCATGTGAGCACAGATATACTGGGATCGGAGGCCACCTTATGAGTGACACCTATTTACCGGAAGGCCTGCCCACACCCGTTCCAATGAATGACGGCCTGGACAAGCCATATTGGGACGGGTTGCTTGAAGACAAGATCATGGTCCAACGCTGCAGCGATTGCGGAACCTGGCAATGGGGTCCGGAATGGATTTGCCATAACTGCAATTCCTTCAACATGGAATGGAAGGAAATCGAGGGCGAAGGAACTATCTACAGCTGGGAGCGACCCTGGCACCCGGTACACGGAGCGCTTAAGGACCACGGCCCCTATCTAGTCGTCCTGGTCGAACTACCTCAGGCAGGCAAAGTGCGAATGATCGGCAACTTGCTGGGCGATCCGTCGCAGGAGGTTACGATCGGCGCCAAGGTGAAAGCGGTTATTGAGCGGCATGACGGCGACCAGCCCTTTGCACTGGTGCAGTGGCAAGTCGCGGATTGAACGGGAGAGCGCGAGATGTCTGAACAGTTTGCCTACGAAATTAACGAGGAAAATTTGTGGCGCGCTGAAACGCCGGGATCAGAAGGATGGGCCCGCTCGGCACAACCCGACGACCCCGAAAAATATTTAATGATTTCAGCTGATACGCATGTGAACGAGCCACACGATCTGTGGGCAAAACGCATTGACAAGAAGTATTTAGATCGGTTGCCACGGGTCATCACGGATGAGAATGGCAAGCAGTGGCGGGTCTCAGAAGGGCACCGAAAGGCGCGCCTGATGGAGTTTCGCATGCTCGGTGAAGACGGTGTCCGTGGCAAGGCGGGCGCAACACTCGAAGGCCGTATCGCCGACCATAAGTATGACGGCATCGATGGAGAAATCATGTTTCCCAACAAGGGACTGGCCATGTGGGCGACGCCAGACCCGGTCTTTGCCATGGCACAATGCAAGGTCTGGAACGAATGGGCCTGGGAAATGTTCGGCGCCAGCAATGACACAATGTCGCCGATGGCTGCCATCGCCACCGGCGATCTCGAAGGTGCCATGAAAGAGATCGAACGGGTCGCTGCGCTGGGCTTCCGTGGCCTCACCTTGCCGTGCAAACCGATTTGGGGTGCCCACGATGTCGACCACGCCAACTACAATCTGCCGGAATTCGATCCGATGTGGGCGCTGATCGAGGAAACCGGCCTACCAATCACCTTCCACGTCTCCACCGGCCGTGATCCGCGAGCCTCTAGAGGCAATGGCGGCGCGGTGATCAACTATGTCACTCACTCGCTGTCGCCAACGATTGAACCCTTGGCCAACCTCTGTTCTTCGGGCGTGCTGGAACGCTTCTCCAAGATTAAGTTCGCGCTGATTGAGGCCGGTATAGGTTGGGTACCGTGGGTACTTGATGCAATGGACGAGGCCTACAAAAAACATCACTTCTGGGTCCGTCCCAAACTTCAAGGCCTACCGAGCGATTATTTCCGTTCGAACGGGGCGGCCAGCTTTCAGGAAGACGAAGCTGGGCTGCTGCTAGCCGAGAAATACAACCTTTGGGACAATTTCCTTTGGGCGAATGACTACCCGCACCATGAAGGCAGCTGGCCGCATTCCGCCGCCGCAGTCGAGCGGACGATGGGTCATATGAATGACGAGCAACGGGCAAAGATCCTTGGCCTCAACGCCAAGCGGATCTTCAATTTCAACCTGCCCGATTACCCCAATAGGCAAGCCGGCACTAAAAATTGATCAAAAGGAAACGGTATGGATCTCGGTCTCGCGGGTAAGACCGCCCTAGTAACCGGCGCCTCAAAAGGCATCGGCCTCGCCGTCGCACATGTTCTGGCAGCGGAAGGCTGCTCGCTGCACATTGCGTCGCGCACCGAAGCCGACTTGAACGCAGCACGCGACGACATCAACGCAAAGTACGGCGCGCAAGTAACGGTCCATGCCTGCAACCTGGCCGACAGCACCTCGGCGACCGTATTGGCCGAGGCCTGCAAGGATGTCGACATTCTGGTAAACAATGCCGGCGCTATTCCGGCCGGCGATATTGAGATGGTGGACGAGGCTACCTGGCGCGAGGCCTGGGACCTAAAGGTGTTCGGCTACATTAATATCAGCCGTATTATTTACCCCGCAATGTGCAAGCGCAGCAGTGGCGTGATCATCAACGTGTTAGGCAACGCAGCGGTGCGTCCAAGCCCAAACTACATCGCAGGAGCTGCGGGTAATTCTAGCCTAACCGGATTTACACGAGCACTGGGCCGGGAAAGCTACGATCACGGTGTTCGCGTCGTCGGCATCCATCCAGGGCCCATTGAGACTGAGCGGCTTGTCACCTTGCAAAAGGTTCATGCAAAAATAAATCTCGGCGACGAAAACCGCTGGCGCGAATTAATGACCGGCCCTGGCGGCAGGGTCGGTACGCCGGAGGAATGTGCCAACGTCGTTGCTTTTCTCGCCTCGGACAAAGCAAGCTGGGTCAATGGCGTTATCTTTTCCGTTGATGGCGGCGGGAGCTTGCGGTGATGCCTAAGGTACTATCCCAGGCCCAGGTAGATGATTTTCACGAACACGGATTTTTAACACCCGTACCTGTTCTTTCGGCGAACGAGATAACCTATTTTTGTGGCAAACTTGAGGCGTTCGAGGCAAAATTCCCTGACGACCGGCTAAAGCTGAAAAGCAAATCGCATCTTCTCTGTCCATGGGTCGAGGAGATCGCGCGGCATGACGGCATTCTAGACGTCTATGAAGACCTGATCGGGCCGAATATCCTGTGCTACAGCATGGCGTTCCGGATCAAGGATCCAGGTAGTAAAAGCCATGCGGGCTGGCATCAGGATGGCGCGCATAATCCGATCCGGCCCATCCTAGTCATCGGCGCGTTAGCGTTAGCCGACTGCACGCTTGAGCATGGATGCCTCAAGGTCATTCCGGGGTCGCACAAAACAGGGACACTGGACCACATCGACACTGGGAACCCGGAGAGCATCCTGACCCGCGGTCAGTATATTCCAGAAGGGTTCGACCACTCGAAAGCAGTCGCCATGCCGCTCAAGGCAGGTGAGATCGGCATGTTCAATGCACAAATCATTCATGGCTCTGGCGTCAACACCGCGATGGACCGTCGAATTATTCTGCTTGTCGAAATGATGCCAACCCACGTCGATATCAGGGCACACCGCGATTCCGGTATGCTGGTGCGAGGCGTTGATACTTATGGCCGGGTCGATATTGACCCTTCGCCGCTTGAGGAATTCGGGCCTAACGAGTTGGCTGCCTGGCGAAACACATCTCGAAAAACTGGCCAGAACGTCTTCGCTAACAGCCCGCTGCAGCCAAATGGCATCTATAGCCAGGAACATCTCGGTCAGAGCTGATTGATCGCGCACCCCCAGGTACCTTACTGGTGCGGAAACCGACAACGCGCTCTCTCAATACGCTGTGTTGTTGATATGGTCCCGCTGGTCGCAGCCGAAACCGTCTTTAGTTTCATTAGATCGCCGCGGATCCAAGCCCCATCGAAACCAGCTACACACTGCAAGCTAAAATCTATACTAGGCCTTCCTACCGCATCTATCCCAACTCCAAGATTATCACTGTCATTTCAAAGGCAATCGAAATATGACACTGGGTGTAGTCGTTTTATAAATTGGTATTCGCTCTGCAGTGAGCATGCAGTTGCACGATATGGATGCGAACGAACTCGTAGAAGGCTATCATTTTTGTGCCACAAGAATATGGGGACACAAACATGACGAAACGCAGCGACGCCTTACAGCACTTCATCAGCTCTCTGCAAATTGCTGTTTTAGAAGGCGACTTGCCCGACGCCGCAAAACCAGCAGCGACACGCATCTTCGACGCGTTAGCAGCCGAAGAAGGAAAACAGGAACCTCCCACAGCGAAACGCCTGCCAGTCTGCGACCATCTTCCCACCACCTTCGAGAACGCCAAGGCCGGACCCGACCGTACAATACAGCTTGGCGCAGCACTCTCGGCCATCGAGCCACAGCTCGCCTGGTTCCAAAAACCGGCTGGCGACGAACATTTCCGCGCTAATCACGCCAACACGGTGGTCATCGGCGTCGACGGCATCGAGAGACGTAACGATGTGCGAATCGGCGTTAGCCTTGTCGCTCCCGACACAGTCTATCCCGACCACAATCATCCTCCAGAAGAGATTTATGCCGTCCTGTCAGACGGAGCTTGGCGTCAGAACAAAGGCGCGTGGCGCAAACCAGGATTGGGCGGCACCGTGCACAACGTTCCTAACATCCTGCATGGTATGCGATCGTATGATACGCCATTACTGGCAGTTTGGAGCCTATGGGTGGGCGGATGAACCGCCGTCTGCGCGAACCAAAAAGTCTCTCGATGACATAGAAACCAATTGCTGTGACATCATTAACGTCTTGGTAGAGGGAAAACACTCAAAGGCAACGTATGTATGAGGGATACCGCCGCAGCGGAATTCTCGGACTGGTATCCGATGCTGGCGGTTCGTAGTGTGATTCTATTTATGTCCTACGTTATGTCGCTAGGGAAGACATGCGTGCCGTCCACCCCAACTTGCAAAGGTAGCACTGACAAAGCTGCACTTGCTGGCAATGGACCGTAAAGATGTGGAAACAAATCACCACCGCGAGACAGTTCCCATTTCAGGGCGCCTCCCAACACCTCTGGGTCGAAAGCCACTAACACCAAATCCGGCTGGCCGCCGAAATGGCGACGTGCAGTCTCCTCAACCTGTTTAGCGGTCGATAGGTGGATAAAACCGTCCGCAATGTCAACAACACTGCCGGCAAATGCACCTCGCGATTTGGCCTCAGCCCATTCCGTTTCTTTGCAGATTTTATAGATCATGTTGCCCCGACAACCCGCCTATCGTGCACCTCCGCATTTGTAACATTATCCCGACCGCGAATTGATATGAACGTCGCTTTGGAACCTCGGTACAACAAATGTGCGCACCAAATCCGGGATAATATTTTTGGTTTTTCAATCCCCCCCGTCTTCACGCATCTTTGCGAACACCTCTTTGGCGATGAGCATAGCTTCGCGAACGGCTGGTACACCGATATAGCCGCCTGTGTGCAATAGAGCTTCAGCCAGCTCGTCCTCTGTCCACCCTTGGCGGCGCGCCATCTGGAGATGAATTTCCAGCTCCGGCCATCGGCCTGTCGCGGTATCGGTGATACAGCAGATCAGAGCACGGGTCTTCATATCTAGTCCCGGACGCGACCACAACAAGCCAAACACTGCCTCGCGTGTGTACTCCCCAAACTTTTCCATGATTGGGTCGTCATAGACGGTATTCGCCATCTCGTTAGCCATGGCATCGCCCATCAATTGCTGCCGAATTTCCATACCCTTCTGGTATGCCTCGCTTCTGGACATCTATTGCTACTCCTCGGTTAAAAATAAGAATCCAGCCTAGACCCTGATTTCACTTAACCCAAATTGTCTCAGATTCCGCTTGATCCAACGGTCCACCCGCACGCACACTTGGTTTTCCTGTCCGCCTAGATGAGGAAACTGATATGTCGAATACTGCCGAGGTGTCGAACAACGCCGAATCCGCCCTTCTCGATCGGGACATGGCGCATCTCATCCACCCGCTACATAACAAAGCGGCCCAGAGCAGCGGCAAAGTCTGGATAAGTGGCGAAGGAGAGTTTTTGATTGACGCCAATGGCGACCGCTATATCGATGGCCTCGCCGGCCTCTGGAACAACACGGCCGGCAACGGCCGTCAGGAGCTTGCAAAGGCTGGCGCTAGTCAACTGGCCGAAATGGGGTATGCCTCGGGCTACGCTGGCAGTTCAAATCCACGCGCCATCGAACTGGCCGAACGCCTTGCCGATATCACTTACTCTAACATTAACCACTTCTACTTCACTTCGGGCGGAGGCGAATCGACGGACAGTAACATCAAGATGGCACGCTATTACTGGAAGCTGAAAGGCAAACCGGAGAAAACCAAAGTCATATCGCGCATCTGGGGCTATCATGGCGTCACCTTGGCAGCGATGAGCGCGACTGGCATCGACGCCTACTGGCCAATGTTCGAACCACGCGTGCCAGGCTTCATTCACATTCCTGGCCCCTATCCCTATTTTTACGGCGAGGACCGCGGTGTCGACGCGGCAAACGAACTGGAAAAAGCAATCCAAGAGGCCGGCCCCGAGACGGTCGCCATGTTCATTGCCGAACCGGTCCAGGGCGCTGGTGGCGTGATAGTACCGCAGGACGACTATTTTCCTCGTATCCGCGAAATCTGCGATAAGTACGAGGTCCTGTTGGTTTCCGACGAGGTGATCACCGGTTTCGGTCGTACAGGCAAAATGTTTGGTTTGGAGCACTGGGGTGTCAAACCCGACTTGATACAGTTCGCCAAGGCGATTACTTCCGGCTATTTCCCTCTTGGCGGCATTGGCGTAAGCGATGAGATCGCCCGCACTATGGATGAGAGCGGTAAGCCCTTCATGCACGCTTACACCTACAGTGCCCATCCGGTCGGCTGCGCCATCGCAAACGCGATGCTCGACGTGATCGACAAGGACGACTTTCCCGGCCAGGCGGCGGAAAAAGGCGAACGCCTACTGAATGGGCTGAACGACATGCTAGGCGACCACCCGAATGTTGGCGACATCCGCGGTTTAGGCCTGATGGCCGGAATCGAATTCGTCAAGGATCGGTCCTCAAAGGAAGTCTTCGACGCGTCAGAGAATATCGGTCCGCGCATTCATGCCGAGGGCATGCAGCGCGGATTGTTCAGTCGGGTGCGAGGTGACGTCTATTGCCTCGCCCCACCAATCGTGACCAAAGACACTACCATCGACCAGATCATCGACATCATCGCCGATTCGACTAAGGCGGTGCTCGGCTAGCGATTCCGCTCAGACAACGCCTCAAAGAGGCCGGCTATTAGTCGAGCACGAGGGACCAAGGAAGACACAAGCAGGTGCTCCTGTTTTGTGTGCACCCCGTCACCGCAGACGCCGAGCCCGTCCAGTGTAGGGATACCAAGAGCACCGGTGAAATTGCCGTCGCTCCCGCCGCCGAACTGCCCGTGATCGAGATCGAGACCGACTTCACGTGCGACCCGTTGCGCAACCTCGAACAGATCGCGGCTTGCCTCGTGCATCGTGAAGAGCGGTCGTATAGGACCTGGCTCGACCTCTAGCCGCACCTCCGGGTCGAGTGATACAAGCGACCCCATCCGCGACTTTACCTCTTCGAATGCGGCCGGTGTCGGCGCAACGCACAAAACCTCAGCGTGGCATTCTGTCGGAACAACGTTAACGAAATCGCCGCCATTCACGTTGCCGACGCGATAGGTCACTTCACGCTCGACATCGCTGAAGCCCTCGACTTGGGCAATCAGCTGCGCCATTACGCTAATCGCGCTACGACCAATGCCTTTGGCGACGCCCGCATGCGCCGGCTTGCCATATGTATGCAGTTTGTATCGAAGGAAGGCGTGCCTTCCGGTGACAAACTTGTCCGGCTTGCCCGGCTCAGGTACCAGCACATATCGGTGCGCATGCGCCTCCGCCTCGATCAGAGCACGGGTTGAGGGGCTGCCGATTTCCTCATCCGGGATGAACATAAACGTCACCGGCAAGTTTAGGCGCTCGCGCCTTTCGATAACCTTTTCGATCGCGTGCACGGCAAGATACATGCCACCCTTCATATCGAGTACGCCGGGCCCATACAGCCGGTCGCCATCTCTTCGCACCGCCAACATTCCCGCTAAAGTGCCGACAAGATGCACCGTGTCGAGGTGGCCGAGAACGAGGATCCCGGGCCCTTCGCCCCAGGGAAAGCGGGCGCAAACAATATCACCAAATCCGTTCGCACCGGGCATGCGTTCCACAGTGGCGCCGAGCCGCACCATGGCCGATTGCGCCAAATCCATCATCTGGTTGACCGCGGCGGCGTCGAAACTCGGGCTCTCAATTGCCGCCCATTCAGCGATCCCGGCGACTATTTCTTCCGGGTCAAAGACGTTTTCATATAGATCCATGATTGGCTTCTAGACACTCGCTTACGTTACGGCAGGCTATGGCGCCGTCACATCTCGACGCAAACGAAGAGTGAGGGCCATAAAAAAAATCTCGACGCCACTCCATGAAAGGAGCCACCAGCACAGTGGTGGCCGTCCATTATGTCAACCAGTCTGCGGGCAGACAAAACGTACGGACAATAATTGGATACCTCCCGAATAGAAACCGCTTGAGCGAACGTTGATTTTGTTTGGCCCGTCACCGAACGCCTTCTTCGCAGTCACCGCGATGTTTCAGGACTTGGCGATCAACTGCATGCCTACCCGGCAGGCGACCTCCCACACCGAGCTAGCTATTGCCGGCCGCGGAGTTCTGCGTGCCGATCGGTGGATGTTCGCGTATTGCATCCTCGTTAAGCTCGACCCCCCAACCCGGTCCTTGCGGCAGCTTGAGATAGCCGTCCTCAATTTCCGGAACATAGGTCACTATATCGTCCTTCCAGGGCACGTCGTCGACATCGATCTCCATGATCCGGAAGTTCGGCAAGGCAGCGCAGAGATGGGCGCTCATGATCGTTGAAAGATGGCCGTAAAAATTATGCGGTGCGCAGTTGATTTCGTAGGCTTCTGCCATCGCAGCAATCTTCATACTTTGCCAGGCACCGTTCCAGGGCAGGTCAATAATTGCCACATCCATAGAGTGATGTTCGAAGAAAGGCCTGAACTCGCGTAACCCGTAAAGCGACTCGCAGGAAGCAACTGGCGTACCGATGGAATTGCGGATGTGTCGCAGACCCGCCGGGTCGTACATGTCAATTTCGAACCAAGTCAGACCCAGATCATCCAGCGCCCGCGTGATCTGAAGATAACCCTCGATCTTGCAGTTGAAGTTTAGGTCGAGATGAATTCCCATATCTGGACCCGCGCCATCGCGAAATGCCTCGAGCTGTTCTCTCAGTCCATCGATGATGCTTTTCTCGACATTGAGTTCCGGCCCGCCGCCGCCGCGCGCGAAGCCCGGCATGTAGAGGCCTGGATTGCGGTCCCAAAGAAAAATATTTGTCTTAAGCGCTTTGTAACCACTTTTCTTCACCCGACGCCCCAATGCCACGACATCGTCAAGCGTTTGCATTCGGTCGAGACCAATCGCCTCCGACGCACTATCATTCATCAGATAGGTCCCACAATGCGACCAGTAGAGCTTCATCCGGTCTCTCACCGCACCGCCCAACAGCTGATGAACCGGCACGTTAAGGGCCTTGCCGGCAATATCCATCATGGCGTTCTCGATGGCCGCGATCGCTTGCTGATTGATGCCGCCAGGCGCCTGTCGGGTCATCTGGTACAGCTGCTGGCTAATTGGCTCATGCGCCCGCGGGTCAAGGCCGACGACCGCTGACACCAAAGCCTCGATCACGCCGGTCAGCCCCTTACTGCCATAGCTTTCATTGTATTCCGCAATGCCCGTCAGCCCTTCGTCCGTCTGTAGTTTGAGGAAAGAAAAATTACGCCAACCAGCACCGCAGTGCAGTGTCTCGCAGCCTGTGATTTTCATGAATTGTACTCCCACTCTCTTTTAAATTGCCTGGCGATATAAGAAGTGGAAATGCCGCAACCGCACACATACCCCCAAGATAAAAACGCGCGTAAGCTCCCTTGCATGACGTCCAAGATCGCAACAAATCTTCTGTTTCCGGGTCTTATCCTCTTCAGTCTAATCCTCGTCGAGAGGTTTCTAAGTCTATTTCATCCACCATCTATTTAGGCACTGTCGCCTCTCAATCACGCCGGTGTTAAAACCGCTCGGGAATTTGGTTTACTCACGGTAGATAGGTGCGTTCAACACTGTATCCAGACCAACGATGCCACCAGGGCGGTCGATCGTTTCGCGGGTGCCGTGCCGTTCGTAGAATGCATCCGGTAGCGGACGCCCATCCAATGCTTTGAGCCAGACCCGTAGTAAGTGCCGCTTGCGGTCTGGATCAGCATGGTCCACATAGCTACGCCGGGAATGGAAAATGACATGGTTATTGACGAACTGCATGTCACCGCGGCTGAAGCCCTGGTCGAACCGCATATCCCGCGCCAATGACTGGGAGAGTTCCAGCGCTTCTTTCTGCGCCGGGCTCATCTCACCACACTCTTTAAAACGATTTGCCGAACCGATGTACGTCGGTTCCACGTTGGCGCTGAAATAACCCTGATAGAAGTTGAATATCGGGAGTTTGTAATAGGGCTGCATGCCGGGCGGCACCTCGTCCCGGCGATCCCGGTAGTACGGCTCTGCTGCAATCCGCGCCAGATCTGGGCGGCGTTTCAGTATCTCGTTATACAGGGTTACCGAACTGACGATGCTGCTTTCCCCGCCCGAAAGCGGGGTTTCCATGCAGAGTAACCCGACAATGTCGCAGCAATCGACATGGAAAGGGATCTCTTCGCGCGAATAAGGCCCACGTTGGCTCGGATTGGCACGGCTCTCTCCCAAATCCGTTACATGGCCCAGAACGTGACCACGCTTGTTCTGCGAGAAAACATTATCGCCCAGATGTCTACTGACTGCCCAGAAAGCGACCGCAGAAGCGCGCTTTCCCATCTCCTCTACCGGGAGACCGCGAAACATCACGAAGCCCCTGCCATAGAGCAATTCCTGGCGAATATCCCGCAGCGACGTAGCCAGGCTTGGTAGCGGCAAGTCGGAGGCTTCCACGGTCATCAGGTCGATATCGTCGTGGTCGAAAGGCGCAATTGCAGCACGCAGTTCGGCAATTTCATCATCGTTGAACGAGTAAAGCCAATCCTCTCGAGCCGCCATTTCCGCTGCTGTCCAGCCTGCCGGATCGACTACCGGCTCAAAGGGGACGGCCGCTTGTCGGAGGTCGCCGAAGGGGTCCATCACCTGTTCACCCATGAGTACCATCACATCCATCGTCAAGCTGAAATAGCTTCGCCGCCGTGTCGCCCAGAATAGCTGTGGTGTCTATCTCGCTGAAACCGGCCTTATTCACAATGTCGCAAGGCTTCATGTCACCGATCGGGAACGGATAGTCGGAGCCCATCATGAGCTGCCCAGCACCGGTCTTTCCGCAGACGAAGGTCAAAGCATCCGGATCAAGCAGCACCGTATCGTGATACAGGCGCGCGAAGCCTTCCGACGGGTCCGCAAATTCCCCCGGATGAATTTCAGCGTTGTGTTTCAAACGACCCAGCATGAAGGCCAAAGCGCCGCCGCCATGCGACAGCACGACCTTCATCCCCGAATATTTTATAAAATGACCAGAAAACAGCAGTCGCGCCACCGCTGTTGTCGTATCGAGACCACGTCCAACAGCATTAATCATGCCGAAATCCGCCAACCTTGGATCACCACAACCGAACATCGGGTGGATGTAGATTACCGCCTCCAGCTCTGACGCTGCTTCCCAAAAGGGGTCCAGCATTGGATCGTCAAGATTGCCGGAACTGCCAAACGGCTGAGTACCGATCATCGCCCCTTTGTGGCCGTCCCCGATAAGCTCGCAAAGGACGTCGGCGGCGAGCTTACCATCCTGCAAAGGGACGCTCCCGAGTGGAGCAAGGAACGGATTTGCATCGGTCGCTTCCTTGAGATGCTCGTTCAGGAATTGGCTCCAGGCCGCCCCCTCTTCTGACGGCAATTCATAACCGAACGCATCGAGCCACCCGCCTGTCACCTGGCAGTCGATGCCAACCTTAGTCATCCATGCGTGACGCCCCTCAGCCTCGCGCAGCTTTGGATTAACTGGCCGGGTCAGCGGTCCACCTGAGAAACCAAGCTTGAAGGTATCGCCCTCGTGCAGCAATTCAACATTTGGGAAGGACACGCGACCGCTCGCTAAATTGTCGAGCATCTTCTGGGGAACGAAATGCGCATGAACATCGACGATCACAGCAGTGCCTCCTTCGCAGATTTTGTTCGCTGCGCCGGCACGTTATCGATTGACGCACCGGCGGACAACACGCTTGAGTATCACTAACCATTGAACGGGGAGAAACACATCATGCATGTCGGCGTCGCCATGTTCGCCACCGATTACTCTATGCATCCGGCCAAACTAGCGGTCGCACTGGAGGAAAGAGAATTTGAATCCTACTGGTTTCCGGAGCACAGCCATATCCCCCTGTCGCGTGACTCCGACTTTCCAAAGGGCGGTGAACTGCCGAAAAAGTATTACGATGTAATGGACCCGTTCGTCGTTATGGGTGCCGCAGCAGCGGTCACTTCCAAACTCAAGGTTGCTAGTGGCATCTGCCTTGTACCGCAGCGCGACACAATCCAAACGGCCAAGTCAGTCGCTTCGATCGACCAGATCTCGAGTGGCCGCTTTCTGTTCGGCATCGGCTCTGGATGGAACGCTGACGAGATGGAAAATCACGGCACCGTATTCGAGACCCGCAACCAAAAGATGCGTGAACAGATCGTCGCCATGCGCAAAATCTGGATCGAGACCAAGCCTGAATATCACGGAAAATTCGTGGATTTTAACCCGATGATGACCTGGCCGAAACCTATACAGAACCCCCACCCGCCCGTGATAATTGGCGGAGCCATTCCCTGGGCTGCGCGGCGCGCGCTCGATTACGGTGACGGGTGGCTGCCACATGCGCATCGACCGACTTACGACTTGCTCGACCGCTTGCCAGAGTTCCGTGAGATGGAAAATGAAGCCGGTCGCAGCGTACCTATTTCCGTTTTCGGTGTATCGCATGATCCGGACAAATGGGCTGCTTACGAAGATGCGGGGATCGATCGCATCGTGATCAGCATGGAGTCTGAACAATCAGATTTGGTGCTACCACAGTTGGACGCGTGGGCTCAGCGGTTATAATCGCTTCAACGCACATTCACAGGGAAACAGAGACATGGCCACCATCGAGTTCTTCTTCGACTATTCAAGCCCCTGGACCTTTCTCGCCTATGACCGTATCGAATCCTTCTGCACCGACAACGGCGCGGATTTGATCTGGAAACCCTTCCTCGTCGGCGGCGTCTTCAACAAGGTCAACCCCAGCGTCTATCAGCGCCGCGAAAACCCAGTTCCACCGAAGGATAACTACTACAAGAAGGACATGGCAGACTGGAGCGCATATCAGGGCATCAGTATGATCAAGCCCAGCGTCTTTCCGGTGAACAGCGTGAAGGCGCTGCGCGGCGCCTTCGTGGCCATAGAGCAAGGGACAATCTCACCCTATTCGCGGGCAATGTTTGAAGCCTATTGGTGCGACGATAGGGATATTTCGCAAGAAGACGTCCTGCGCGATATCGTCAGCAAGGCCGGCATGGATGCGGACAATTTCTTCGCCCAAATCAGCGACGATGCGATCAAGCGCAAACTGTTCGAGACCACGGACGAGATCATCGAGCGTGGCGGCTTCGGGTCGCCGACCTTTTTCGTCAATGGCTCCGACATGTATTTTGGCAACGACCGGCTGGAACTGATCAAGGCGGCGATCGACCGCAGCAAAGCCGCCTAATATGGCGAAACTTACTGTTAGCTTGGCGGGCGTTTCATACGACCGGACAAGGGCAATTTTCGATGGCAGCGTGCGAATAGACGGCTGCGAAGTCATCGCGCACCCAATGACGCCGGAGGAAGCATTCACTCGCGCGCTCAGCCATCAGGAATTCGACATCACCGAACTGTCAATGTCGAATTACATGACATTAACCGCGCGTGGCGAAAACCCCTACATCGGCGTTCCCGCCTTCGTTTCACGAATGTTCCGCCATTCCGGAATTTATATCCGTTCAGACAAGGGCATCGCGCGTCCGGAGGATCTTAAGGGCAAGGTTATGGGAGTACCGGAATATCCGATGACAGCGGCCCTTTGGATCCGTGGTATCCTACAGGACGAGTACGGGGTCGCCGCCAGCGACTTGCAATGGCGGGTCGGCGGACAGGAAGTACCTATAAGCAAGCCTCGTATCTCGATCGAATTACCACCATCAATCTCCGTGGAAAGGATATCCGGGGATTCGACGCTCAATGGCATGCTCGATAGCGGCAACCTAGACGCGATAATGTCGGCCCGAGCGCCATCTTGCTTGGAGACAAACGACAATGTGGTGAGGCTATTCCCTAACTACCGGGCTGATGAGGAAGCCTATTTCGCCAAGACTGGCATGTTTCCAATCATGCATCTGATTGCTATCCGGCGCAGCCTGGTCGAACAGCACCCCTGGCTGCCTGTGCATGTTTACCGCGCCTACCTGGAGGCACGTTCAATTTGCTATCAGCGACTGGGCGAGGTTGGGCATCTTTACACCATGCTTCCCTGGCCGGTAGACGAGTTCGACCGCGCGCGCGAGCTAATGGGCGACGATTACTGGCGCTACGGTGTGAACAATAACGGGAAAGAGATTGAGGCCATGACCCGATACGCCTTCGAGCAGGGTTTGACCGATCGCAAACTTTCGCCGAAGGAGCTATTTGCACCGTCGACTCTTGATATGACCGGCCATTAAGGTATTAGCCTCTTAATATCGAAAACTCTCAGGGGGTGATGTGAGCGAGCCGGTATTTGGCGTCAGCGTCCCAAGGCTTGAGGATAAACGGCTGCTCCGTGGCGAGGCCCGTTTCGTAGACGACATCACCTTACCAGGCATGCTGGAAGGGGCATTCGTCCGAAGCGCCTATGCGCACGCCACAATCAACTGTATCGACAAAAGTGCGGCTTTAGCGATACCCGACGTCCATGCCGTCCTGACACTTGATGACCTAAAGCCGCTATTGCAGACCGACCAACTGGTCGTGGGCTTGCCAAGCTCAAGTTATCGGCAAGACCGCAATCGCATAGCACTGGCCTTTAGGGAAACCGTCCACGTCGGCGAGCCAATAGCCTTCGTAATTGCCGAAAATCGCTATATCGCGGAGGATGCCGCCGCCCTCGTCGATATCGATTACACTCCGCTGCCCGCGGTCGCTGATGCCCGAGCAGCGCTCGCCAGTGATGCGCCGCCTGTGCATGACGGCGCCGAACACAATCTTCTGGCCGAATTCGACATGGCTTTCGGCAAAGTCGATGCGGCATTCGCCGCCGCACCGCATACCTATAATGAATCATTCCATCAGCACCGCGGCGGTGGCCATTCCATCGAATGCCGGGGCAACGTCGCAAATTATGACCCGATGGACGATCTGCTCACTCTGTGGAGTTCCACCCAAACGCCGCATACGGCACGACAGCTACTCTGCGACATGCTGGGGCGGGACGAGGCGGGGGTCCGCGTCGTAGCACCCGATCTCGGCGGTGGTTTCGGGCCAAAACTAATCTTCTACCCTGAAGACATCACTGTCGCGGCCGCCGCACTGATCATGGGCCGCCCTGTGAAGTGGATCGAGGACCGCCGCGAGCATTTTATCGGAACAACTCAAGAGCGCGACCAGTTTTGGGAAGCAGAGATCGCGGTCGATGATGAGGGCAAAATTCTCGGCCTGCGCGGACATTTGATCCATGACCATGGTGCCTATACGGCGCGCGGCGTGAACCTTCCCTATGAATCGGCGATCACCGTCACTCTACCCTATGAAATTCCAGCCTACGCGATGAACGTCAAGTTGGCCCTGACTAACAAGGTACCGGTGACACCGGTGCGCGGCGCCGGCCAGCCACAGGGCGTATTCGTCATGGAGCGGCTACTTGACCGGGCTGCTCAGGCGCTCGGCCTCGACCGTGCAGAAATTCGCCGCCGCAACCTGATTTCAGGCGCCGACATGCCAAAAACCAAACCGTTGCAGAATCGAGGTGGCGGCCAGGTCGTGCTCGATAGTGGGAATTATCCGAAATGTCAGGCCGATGCTTTGGCTCGTGCCGACTGGGACGGGTTTCCGGCTCGGCAAAAAGCGGCGCAATTAGAGGGCCGTTATATAGGCATCGGCATGGCGAATTTCGTCAAGGGCACTGGCCGCGGCCCCTTCGAGTCGGCAACCGTTCGGCTCACCCCATCCGGCGCCATTCAGGTCGCGACTGGCGCCACGGCGATGGGGCAGAGCACCGAGACCATGATGGCACAGATTGTTGCGGCACAACTCGGCGGTGACATTTCCAATGTAAAAGTCATAGCCGGGGACAGCGCGGCAGCGGTTTTAGGCATCGGCGGTTTCAACAGCCGCCAAGCCGTGACCGCTGGATCGTCCGCCCATGTGGCAGCAATCACCGTTCGCGAGAAAGCGCTAGCCATCGCCGCGCATCTGCTGGAGGCATCAGAGGCTGATTTGGAGATCGTCGGCCGAGAAATTCGCGTTGTAGGGGTCGCCGACATGAAAGTCAGTATAGGAGAGGTCGCACGCTCCGTCGCCGGTGTGCCCGGCTACAACCTACCCGGCGGAGTAACGCCGGGTTTAGAAGCGACCGAACATGTGGTGATTGATGACCTAACGTACGCCAATGGCGCGGCTGCAGTCGAAGTAGAAGTGGACCCAGAAACCGGCTATGTCACAATTTTGAACTACGTCCTAGCACATGATTGCGGCACAGTGATCCATCCGCAGGTCGTCGATGGTCAGATTGTCGGAGCCGCCGCGCACGGCATCGGCAACGCACTTTACGAATGGATGGACTTTGATGATCACGGCCAGCCGCAGACGACCAATCTGGCCGATTATCTGCTTATCACAGCGCCAGAAGTTCCCAAAATACAGCTAATCCATCACGAATCGCCGACAAAACTGAACCCTATCGGCGTCAAGGGAGTAGGAGAATGTGGCGTCTTTCCAGGTCCAGCCGCCATTGTTTCCGCCATCGAGGACGCGCTATCGCCGTTTGGCGCGAAACTAACCAAGGCACCGCTGGGCCCATCCGAAATTTTTGAAGCCATCGACAATCCAACGGGATAAATCGGCTTTGGCCCTGCCACCGTCAGCAATAGACTTACCGCCATGCAACACCGCTACATTGGAAAGTCCGTCTACCGCTTCGAGGATCAGCGTTTCCTCACCGGCCAGGGGCAGTATCTCGCTGACCTAACCTTCGAGGGGCTTACCCATCTCGTCGTCGTGCGTTCCATCTACCCCCATGCGGGTATTATCTCAATTGACACGTCATATGCTCGGACGATGCCGGGCGTGCTTGGAACCTGGACCGGGCAGGATGCCAAAGCGGCTGGGCTCGGGGGCATTCCGTGGGAGCGGCAACCTCCAGCGCCGCAGTTGTCGCCGCCCGAAGAGCCGGTCATGCAGGGCGACCCAAAGATCGGCCAACCACACCCAATTCTAGCAGATGACCGCGTACTTTATCTTGGACAGCCAGTTGCGGCTGTGGTGGCAGAAAGTCTGGCGCAGGCCATGGACGCTGCCGAAGCGGTAGTGGTTGATTACGTGGAACGCAATGCCCTCCTCGACCCACGCACTGTCGAAGGTGAACCACCGCTTTGGAAGCAATCCCCCGACAATGTCTGTTTCCGCACCGATGCCGGGGACCGCGTCGCAACCGATGCGGCCTTCATGAAGGCCGCCCACGTCACAAAAGTGTCTGTCAATATCGAACGGCTGGTGCAAAACCCGCTCGAAACGCGCGCCTATGTCGGGCTCTACGAGCCTGACGACGCGCGTTACACGATGCACGCAACGGCGGGCAAGCCGCAGACCGTTGGCCGTGCACTCGCACGTGATATTTTCCATCTGGCCGAAGACCGTGTCCGCGTCATCACGCCGGATGTAGGCGGCGGATTCGGCGCAAAGAACCCGCTCTACCCGGAACAAGCACTGGTGCTGTGGACTGCGCAGCAGCTTGGGCGCCCTGTACGCTGGGTCTCGATGCGTGGGGAAGGTTTCCTAAGCGATTATCAGGGCCGCGGCCAGGCCACCGACGCAGAAGCAGCTTTCGACAAAGACGGCACTATCCTTGCCCTCCGGGTCCGCGCGCGCGCCGATCTCGGCGGCTATCTCGGCCCTCGCGGCTCCACCGCCGGCGGCATGTGGCGCATCATGGGGACCAGCGTCTATCACATTCCCACCATCGACTTCGACATCGCAGGCGTGCACACCAACCGCATGCCGACCTGCCCCTACCGCGGCGCCGGCGCACCAGAGGCGGTTTTTGTGATCGAACGCCTACTCGACACTACTGCAAGGGAGTTGGGCCTGAGCTCAGCCGAGATTCGTCGCCACAACCTGGTACCGGCCGAAGCCATGCCCTACCGCACCCCGGCCGTATCGACCTATGATAGCGGCGATTTTGCAGCGGCGATGGACAAGGCAGAGGCATTGGCGGACGTTGCCGGCTTCCCGACCCGCCGAACTGAGAGCGAAGCACGCGGCCTACTGCGCGGGATCGGTTACTGTAATCTGCTGGAGGCATGCGGTGCTGGTATTGCCGATCGCGCCGACTTGGAATGTACCGCAAACGGCACGATCTTGGTGCGCATCGGTACCATGTCGAATGGACAGAGCCACGAGACGGTCTACGCCCAGATGTTGGCGGAGAAGCTCGGCATTGCCATGGATCGAATTCGCCTGATCCAGGGTGACAGCAATGAGACGCCCTGGGGCATGGGCACTGGCGCCTGCCGCTCCATGACTATCGGAGGAAGTGCCCTATTCAAAGCTGGCGACGACCTGATCGAAGCGGGCCGCGCCTCCGCAAGCGAGATACTCGAAGCCGCCCCGCAGGATATCGACTACGAAGACGGCGCCTACCGCATCGGTGGCACCGACCGCACCCTCACCCTGGCTGAGATCGCGCAGCGCAAACCACTAATCGCGTCGCACCACTATGCGCCCGAGAACAGCACTTACCCGAACGGGTGCCACATTGCCGAAGTCGAGGTTGACCCAGAGACCGGGGTGGTGACCCTCGCCCGCTACAGCATGGCTCAGGATGTCGGCCGTGCGCTGAACCCAATGATCGTCGAGGGGCAGTTGCATGGCGGCGTTGCCCAGGGTGTCGGCCAAGCGCTACTGGAGCGCAACTATCACGACCCGCAATCGGGCCAATTACTGACTGGCAGCTTCATGGATTGCGCTTTGCCCCGTGCTCATGACCTGCCGCTGTTTCAGACCGAAATCCTCGAAGTCCCCTGCACCCATACTCCGACCGGCGTTAAATCCGTTGGCGAAGCCGGTCCCACAGCCGCCCCCGCGGCGGTGGTCAACGCAATCGTAGACGCACTGGCGCCCTACGGTGTAAAGGAATTCGAAATGCCGGCGACACCAGAACGGGTATTTTGGGCGGTAAATGAAACCTCACCCGATACAATAAAATAACGAATAATTGAATAATAATTTCCGATTTATTTTCAGTAATTCAGTATATGCATAATAATTAAATTAATATCATTCAGGTTTTCTAAATATCTTAAGCACAACAGCCCAAACAGCGTTCAATAGTAGTGAAATACCAGCGACTGGTTTTACCGCCGAAGTTGTCATGCGTTGAGTGGACACCAAATCAGGTGTCAGTTCGACCTGTGAGGCAGCTTCAACCAGTTCTTCTTCCCCTTTTGACGTAGCCGCCAGCTCCACTTTGAGCGCGTCGGCAAATTGCCCAATCAGCTGATCCGCCAGCGCCTTCACCATGCCAACCCCACGTCCATATTGCGCAACGGGGCCGGAGAGCATCAGATTGGTGTGGATTTGCACTACCGACCCTTGGGCACCAGCTTCCACAGTGAAATCGACTGTCGCGTTGGCACCACCACGGCCCTTGGAATCCTTGCCATCCGCCTTGACCCGCGCGGTGCGCGCCGCGTCATCAATCGCCTCGAAATTGGCCTGGCCCTTAAAGGTGAGCGACACAGGGCCTAGCCGGACCGATACCTCGCCCTTATAGGCATCCGCACCAACCGTCTCGGTCAGGGTAGCGCCCGGCATGCACGGGGCGACACGTTCTATATCGCGCAGTAAAATCCAGGTCTCGTCCGGCGGCAGCGGCACCGTGAAGCTGTTATCAAATTCCAACGGATCCTCCTGTCAACGGCGGCGGCATGTTAGGAGATCGGCAACCGCTGGTACACCTGAGATGGCGAGCGACCCAAGCACGCCTCTAGACTTGTCACTGTATACACGTTATCGCGCTATCGTATCATCCAGCACTGGATACGGGATCCATGCGACAGATTAAAAAGGGTAAAAAGGGCTCGTTTGAAACAACCGGCACATGGACCACCGCTCTGTGCCGCTGCGCCGCTTGACGGGGCTGATAGTTTGTTGGGAATTTGCGCTATACGGAGCACCGTTTACGATGACCAATTACGAAAAGACACTTGCCGACGCGGCTTGGCCCTATTGGGAGGCGGAAGGGGAGATCGCCAAGCGGTTCTTCGCCAAGGCGACGGACGAAGACCATATCTTCTATCTGCGCGCTCAGCTCTGGAAGGAGCTTAATCCAGTCGATGGCTATTTTAACGGGCTACACAAGGAACTGGCCAACCTAGTCGACATGTATCCACAGGTCGACAAGGAGATCGACCGTCACGATTTTCATTTCCTGCTGACCCAGTTGACTGAGGAGTTTAACCACTATGTGGTGCTAGCCGATATCTTCGAGCACCTGATGGGTCAGCCAATCTCGCCAAAGGACACCGTGCAGCTTTCGGAGGAGAAGGTGCTGGGCGACCTGAGGCGCAGCTATGTCCAAAAGGACAACCCTCTGCTCAAAGCGGCCGTCGGCTTCACCGAAGGTGGCGGAGCGCGGCTGTTCCGCGAGGGCGCGAAGCTTAGTGGAAGCACTGTTAACGAGATGACCGCGAAAGCAATGCGGGTGATCTATGACGATGAGGAGGACCATTACCAAGTGCAGGCAACCGAGGCGGTCAAACACATTCAAACTAAAGTCGATCTTCAAACAATGGTAGACGCGATTATCTCTATCAGCGCCCAGCGGGTGCGCATGCGCACGGAGATGTTTCGCGGCGCAATGACGAATGCGGAAGTTGACGCGTTCATCGAGGTGGAGAAGGCTAAGTTGAAGTAAAAGGACCGGCGCTTAGATTTTATTCTAGAAGCAACGCCTGACCGACGCGTTGTAGTCGCGATACGCACCACCTGCGATGACGCCGCAATGCAAAATGACATGGCCTGGCAGGAGCGTATCCAGCCCGCAACCGATTCAAATCCCTGCAAAAAATCAAAGGCAGAGGCCCGGTGACAACGGCGACATCGTCTTTTATCGCCATAGCCGCTACTTGAAGCTGGAGATCTCTGTCTCCTTGCAGGTAATGAACTCAAGCAGCGCGGGCACACCGGCCTCGGTTTGTGCTATGCCGCGCTTGATGGCAGGAATGATCTCGTCTGGTTCCGTCACCCGCTCGCCATAGCCGCCGAAGGCGCGTGCCATTGCCGCGTAGTCGCCGGAGATATCGGTCGCACGGTATTTCTCGGTCGATTGCTGCATGATATGCAGCTCAATCGCCATTGAGAAATTGTTCAACAAGATCGATATGATCGGGATCCGCTCGCGCACCGCGGTCTCGAAATCCATGCCGGTGAAGCCGATCGCGGCGTCGCCCCAGACATTGATGCAGAGCTTGTCCGGCTTCGCCAGCTTAGCGCCCATGGCGAGCCCAAGACCATAGCCGAGCTGCGTGGTCTTACCCCAGCCGATATAGCTCAAAGGCGTAGTCGATTCCCAGAAGGGAGAAAGCTGGTCGCGCGGGCTACCCGCATCGTGGGTGATAATCGTATTATCCATATCGACCGTTTTAGATAGGTCGTTCAGCACCCGGTAGGGTGACAGCGGTGTTTCGTCCGACTCGCGCTTCGCTGCCCATTCGGCAAGCCATGGTGTCTTTATTGACTTAATTTCTGTTGTCACCGGGGCCAGGTCGCGAACCGCACCTAGTTTAGCCTCAACCGCTGGAATTAATGCGTCAAGGGTAAGCGCCGCGTCACCGACCAGCGCGTGCTGAGCAATCACGTCCTTATTGATGTCGGCGGGGTCCAGGGTTGCGTGTACGATCGTCTTGCCCTTCGGCATACCTACGCCGAAGCTGGTTTCAGTGAAGCTGCATCCGACACCAAAAATCACATCGGACTTCTGTAGAAACTCATGCAGAGCCTTCGGCACGCCGCGACCACCCGCGCCAAGCGACAGCGGATGGGTTTCATCGAAGGCACTCTTACCTCCCAGGCTGGTCGCCACGGGCGCTGCCAGCAACTCAGCTAACTGCTTAAGCTGCGGCCAAGCTTCTGCATAATGCACACCCTGGCCCGCATATATCACTAGGCGCTTGGCATTGGCTAAGGATTCCGCTGCCGCCTCTACATCCGCTGGGTCGGGGCCGAAGCGGGTACTGATCACCGGAGTATAATCGAGCTCTCCTTCGAAATCCTCGCCGAAGATGTCTGTCGGCACTTCGATTAGCGCCGGACCCGGCCGCCCATTGCGCAGGGCAGTGAAGGCGCGGCGCATTATGTTGGGAATTTCCTGGGTCAACATGATCGGCTCAGCCGATTTGGTGACGTGCTGGAAATTAAGCACTGAATTAAAATTTGGCTGCATGTGCGCGATGCGCCGCGCGTAACCCATCGGCATCACCAGCACCGGTGCCGATTCGCCCCAGGCCTGCGCCACGCCGCCGAAGGCGTTCTCAGCGCCCGGACCGTGCTGCATACAAAACACACCGATATTCTTGCCGCTCGACAGTCGCGCCATGGCGTCGGCCATGTGCAACCCGATGCGTTCCTGACGCACGATGACAGTACGGATATCGGCGCGCGCTGCGTATTCGATAATGTGGTTGACCGGATAGGCGATCAGCGTCTCGACGCCCTCACGCTTCAGAATTTCGGCTATCGCCTCTGCGGATTTCATGGCTTCCTCCCTTAGCCGACAGAAACAGTCCTGCCCGTCTCAGTCGATTCGATTATAGCTTCGTATACCTCAATACCGTGTATCGCCTCCGAGGCTGGCAGCGGATAGGGTGCACCATCGGTAATGGCCGCGGCAAATGCTTCCAGTTCGGCACGTTCCTTATCGAAGGCCCCAAAATCAATCGCTTCAGCTTCTCCCTCTACCGGGCGGAATTCGAAATTACGTTCCTGGCGGATCTCTGCTGATCCCTTCGAGCCAAATACTCGAACGGTCTGCGTGTGCACGGTCGCGTTAAAGGTCCCGAGATAGCCGGTCATTCCGTTCTCAAAGCGCAACAGCATCGAGGTTGTATCATCCACGTCGATGACTATGGCACGGCGGATGCTCACGCAATGCACTTCAGAAATACGCCCGAACAGGCCAATAAGCGTGTCGATCATGTGGATACCCATACCACCCATGCCGCCAGCCGGGCTCTCCACGCGGTCAGCGCGCCAGCCGCCAGGCCGATATTGCAGCCCACCGCTACCGGAGAAGTTGGTCTCCGCATGCAGTATGGTGCCAAGCGACCCGCTATCAATACGGCGTTTAAGTTCGGTCCAGCTCGGCATAAAACGCCGGTTATGGCCAAGCGAAAGCACTACCTCAGCATTCTCTGCCGCCTGCACCGAAGCCACCGCATCCACCGCGGTCAGGGTGAATGGCTTCTCGACAAAGACGTGTTTCCTAGCCGCAGCCGCCAGAGCAATTTGCTCGGCATGCTGGGTATGCGGCGTCGCCAGAACGATCGCGTCGATGTCAGCATCCGCCAGCAAAACTGTATAGTCGCTGCTTAGCGGGAAACCCTGTTCGTCGGCAAATGTTTTGGCCTTAGACACGGTGCGGGTAACCCCGGCGGTAAACTGGATGGTCTCACTCTTGCCTTGGACCGAATTTACCATGATCTGACCCCATCGACCCAGACCGACGATCGCAGCTCTGATCACCTGCGTTTCTCCTTTATTTTTCAGTTAACTGTATTGCACCGCAGCGCGGCCAGCCTTCTCACGCGCCACAATCAACTTCATGATTTGCGCGGTGCCATCACCGATTTCCAGCCCCATCACGTCACGCAGCCGCTGCTGGTGCGGCAAATCCTTGGAATAGCCCGCATGGCCGTGGCTTAGGAGGCATTGATGGATAATGTCAACCGAGGCTTTTGGAGCCAGCCACTTTGCCATTGCGGCCTCGCTAGTGTGCGGCAAACCCTGATCGCGACGCCACAAGGTCTCATAGCAGATGTGTCGCGCCGCCTTCCACATGGTCTCAGCCTCGGCCAAAGGAAAGCTGACGCCCTGATACTGTGCCAACGGCGCGCCAAAGGCCTCGCGTTCGGTGATGTAGGCCCAGCTCTCGTCGAGCGAAGCGCGCGCCGCCCCGAGACACATCAAACCAATTAGTGCGCGGCTGTAGTCGAACCCTTGCATTACCTGGCGGAACCCCTGCCCCTCTTCGCCCAGCATGTGATCAGCCGGGATTTGGACCGAATCGAAAAACAGCGACCCGCGACCGACCGCTTTAGACCCCAAGTCAGTAAACCGCGTACGGCTGATGCCTGGCGCGTCGAGGGGCACGAGGAAAGCGCTAATTCCGCGCGCGCCCGGCTCATCCTCATCAGTGCGAGCGAATAGAACAATGGCGTCCGCCTGATCCGACAACGAGATCGACGTCTTCTCGCCATTCAGCACGTACTCTGAATTACCAGACCGCTCCGCCCTGAGTTGCAAGTGCGCCGCGTCCGACCCACCGCGCGGTTCCGTCAGCCCCAAAGCCATCAACGTGTCACCACTCACGATCTTCGGAGCCCAGGCCTGGGCCAACTCAGGCCTTGCGTGGTCGACGACTATACGGCCGTTCAGCGTGTTCAAAAGCTGGATATAGGAGACGTTGAGATCGGCGTAGGAGACCTCTTCGATAATCAAGCCAGCAGTCACCCCATCGATCCCAAGGCCGCCATAGGCCTCCGGTAGATCACTCGCCACCAGGCCCAGAGCTCCCATCTCCTTGACCAGGTCGCGCTCGATCACTCCGGTTTCCTCACGCTGTTGGAAATCCGGCGCTATTTTCTCTCGCGCGAATTTACGCGCCGCGTCCTGGATCGCTTGTTGTTCTTCGGTCAGTCCGAAATCCATGTACGTGCCGCCTTGTTATTGATCGTTTCGCTCCCTCATCTTAGTGTCCGAAGGTGAAGGAGGGCGAGTAAAGATGACCGGGAATGACTTAAAATTTGGTTCCAGCAACGAGGAGATGGCGGCGCTGCCGACCGTTTTCGCGCCCAACCTATTTGATAACAAGGTGGCGCTTGTCTCCGGCGCTGGGAGCGGGCTCGGGAAGGCGATCGCAGTGCTTTTCGCCCGGCTTGGCGCTAACCTGGTCGTTTGCGGCCGCAATCCGGATAAACTTAACCTGGCGGTTCAGTTTTTCGAAAGTCTCGGCACAAATGTCAGTGCCCATGCCATGACGATCCGCGACCCGGACGCGGTCAACGACATGATGGACGCAGTTTTCGAGAAACATGGAAAGCTGGATGTGCTAATCAATAACGCTGGCGGTCAGTTTCCACAGGCAGCCATCGATTATTCGGTGAAGGGCTGGAACGCGGTCATCGACACTAATTTGAATGGCACATGGCACATGATGCAGGCCGCCGCTCGGCGTTGGCGTGACCGCGAACAGACAGGGTGTATCGTTAATATCGTAGCCGATATCTGGCGCGGCATGCCCGGAATAGCGCACACCTGCGCCGCGCGCGCCGGGGTAATCTATCTGTCGAAGAGCGTTGCCGTTGAATGGGCACCACTCAATATCCGGGTCAATTGCGTGGCACCAGGCTGCGTCGAAAGTACCGGCTTCAACAACTACCCAGAGGAAGGAGCGGCCACCTTCCCCGAATCGAACCCCTTTCGCAGCACGGGCGACGAACAGGATGTGGCGGAAGCCTGCGTTTATCTCGCCGCATCCTCTGGGAAATTCGTTACTGGCGAAGTCATCACGGTGGACGGTGGCCAGCAGCTCTGGGGCGACCCATGGCCAACCGGACGGCCGGATTATTTCAAGATCTAAGCCAGTCAACTACCGTGCTTACGTAGGCCGCCAGATCATCCGATCCACTTCTCTTGGACGTTTGAGACGTTAGCCTCGCTGCTCAGCTCCAAACTGGTTGCTGTATAAGTGCATCTGACCCAGAGCACAGTGAGCAAAAATCACAAATCTTGGGAAAGACACGGGTTTTCGGCTCTTAGGTCGGATGCTCCGGCGGAAGAGCTAACCTAAAGAGAGTGCTTTGTACTGCAAGATCGTCCGTCTCTCTCTCGCAAAGACCCGTTTGTAATAGCTGCATTACAAGATGAGAGTGCCGCGTCGGTTTAGGACAGAATGGTGTGTGATGAAATGGCCGACGGCCGACTTACCAAGTTGTTCGACTAGCATTTCGAAACCACCAGCAGCTATTTCACCTATTGTGCGCCCGCTGCCTACTGAAAGACCACCGTACAGGCCAAACAGTCGCGGATAAAATCGGCGGCATCAGCCAACCAGAAGAAGAACCACGCCCCCAACTGTGACCACAACGCCCAGTACAACGCTCCAGGGGATCTGCGTGCCGCGGATGAGCAGGCGG
>PBDC01000096.1 GCA_002717185.1 Rhodospirillaceae bacterium | reverse complement strand
CCCAGATGACGAAATCGTATTGTTGCCATTTATGAATATAAACGAACCTAGGCTTGCTTGCTTTGTCGACAAGGTAGCGCAGAAGTTCGCGCCCTTTTTCTACGGGCCAGCCAACGATGTAGGACGCGTGTGAGCCGGTGTAGAAATTTTTGCGGCCGTTCGAGGGGTTTGTACGCACGACGGCGTGCAATACTGGCGGCACTTCAGAGAGGGTCTCTTTTGGGGCTTGATAACCCTTCACAAGGCTGCGCGAATAGCCGTAATCATGCTCGGCGACCAGGCCGTCGAGTTGCAACTGTTCGCCTGCTGGCATCGCTTCATAGGCACCCCGGCAGGTGGCAAACTGCGTATCTCCACCCGTTGGCGGCACCTCTCGGCCAGAAAGCATCGAGCAATAGGCGGGCACGGGCTTGAAGGAACTGTCCGTATGCCACATCTCGTTTCCGCTATTGGACTTTAAGCGAGGGTGGTTTGGCGGGAAAATTGTGTTTGTTTGGAAATCGACGTTTGTGATGTTTGCAACAGGAACGCCACCATCGCCCTCGCGTTTATAAACGGTGGTTTCAAGCGGCCCCCACTTTGCGCTAAAGGCGGTTTGCGTATCGTCGTCAAAACGCTGATCTCGAAACACGAGTACAGAGTATTCGTCGAGTGCGTCTTTAAGTTCATCTACTAACGCACTGCTCACTTGCCCCGTGAGGTTTACGTTGCTCACTTCCGCACCAATATCAGGTGTAAGTTTCTTTATTCCGAGCCCCATGCCAGCTGGCCTTATAAACGTTGCGTCTTTGAAGAAGAAGTGAAGCAACAACTCTGCGATGACGCAAGGCGGTGATTAATTTGAAGTTGGTTGGTACGGTACCGGATATTGGTCAGGCGGCAGAAATACCGTCGTTCGCTTCATGAGACGAGGCATCTCTGGGTCGAAGGGTTCGCGTTGGTGGAGCACGCGGCAATTGTCCCAAAGCACAATGTCGCCGCGCCGCCATTTATGCTGAAACACGAACTCAGGTGCGGTCATATGTGCGACGAGTTCGTCCAAGAAAGGCCGGCTTTCCGCCGGCACCATACCTTCGATACCGTAGGTCTGGAGTGGGTCTAGATACAGGCTTTTGTGGCCGTTGCCAGGTTGCGTGAGGACCATGGGATGGACGACGTCCGGTGTGAGGTCCCGGATCGAGTGCACGTCTGGTTTTTCTGTGATGTCGACGGAATAGATCTCATAGGCGAATTCCCCGCGCATCTCGCTTATCCGGAATTTCAATTCATCCGATAGTGCGTCATAGGCAAGTTGCGTATTGGCCCATGCAGTTTTTCCACCATCTTCTGGTACTTCGATCGCGTATAGGATTGACCCGGTATCTGGCTTTGGCTTGTAGCAACTATCTGTATGCCACTTCGCTTCGCTACTTGCCAGCGCTCCAATATGTTGGCCCGATTCCAGCCGAAGATTGGAGACCAAAACAACTTCTGGATTGGACCGCGATCGGATATCCGTGCGCACATGGATATTGATTTCGCCGAACTGCTTACTGAAGTGAATTTGTTCCGTTTCGTCGAGTAATTGATTGCGTATCAGTATGACTGGATGTTCAATCCATAACGCGTTAATCGCCTTTAATTCTGTTTCGTTTAGGGCTCTTAGGTCGATATCCAGGATCTCGACCCCGAAGCGGGGGTGCAGTGGGCGGGTGTTCAGCTTCACCGTGTTTTCCCTAAGCTAAGTAGCTCTTGGACAGCAGAATCAACAACGGTGCCCGTAAAAAAGTCCTTATTGCGCGCCGTGTGCAGGCGAGCGGTATTACCGAAGGTAAACGCCTCAAATTGCGCTTCGTTCAAGTCACCATCCTCGACAAGTTCGAAGGCCTCTTCTAGGACACCGCGCATGTCTATGACGTCGAAATGACCAATGTCGGAACTGAACATTGGGTTCAATCTTGTCTTTTCATTATAAGCCCAAGCGGCTGTCGGGTCGTCTGCTTCGCAGCCGAAGAAAAAACGATCCTGGAAAAGGGTACGCAGATCGGATGCGCTTGATACACCGGATACTGAGAAATCATCGAAGTTAGTGCCAGTATCGTGCTCTCGTTTATCTAGCGTTTCGGCGGCGTAGAATGGCTTCAGAGTGCTCGGACCTGCCACGATTTCCTCTATCTTACCTTTATAAGCACAGCCCCCATATCGATGCAGCAGGGTTGCCATTTCTTTCAAATCCAAATTCGCCGGGCTTAGGTTGGCACGCATTGCCGCTTCATGCCGCTTTTCCCAATGGCCAATCATGTCCGCTAGAAGATTGCAGGCCCAGGCTACGCCGCCTTCTAACATGCCAAACCGCAGGTGGGGAAAGCGCTGCAGTACACCGCCAAAGATCAACGCCTTTGCGAATACGTGGCTAGCACCTGCAAAATGACCGATATGGTTAAATGTAAAGTTGTTTACCGAGGCGCGGCTTTCCCACCCCATGCTACTGGAATGTGCAGTTACCGCGACGTTGGCATCCTGGCAAGCTTGCCAAAATGGGTCGTAGTTATAGAGGCTTTCCATTGCTAGGCTATCGATGTAATAGCCGCCTGACGCGTAGTAACCGCCCGTTGCGCCGTTACTTGGCATTGTGTCGAGCGGGCGCCGCACATGGTTGGCGATCATTATGGCTTTCATGCCAAGTTGGCCAACCGTGTGGTTTAGTTCTGCGATCGCTTCATCTGGAGAATGCATTGGGATCGTTGCCACCGGCGTCATTCGGTCGGAAAAGGGTGCGAATAGCTCGGCATTCATTCGGTTTAGCGCTCGGCAGATAGTCGGGCGCAAATCGGGATCCGGGATTGACCCCTGCACGAGGCCCAATGTTGTATATACAACGGCAAAGTCGATCCCGAATTCGTCGAGCCGTTCATACATTAAGCCAGGCGCCATGGCGGTGGCCTTGTCCAACGTATTCGCCGGCTCACCCCACCAAGTTGGTCGGCGCAACCGACGCTTTAGCCGTTCTTCCGCGGTCATACCGTACCAAATATCTTCGCGTTTTTTATTTTCTCTAAACTTTTCGACTGCGCCGTTGCCTCCTTCTTGTTGAAGGAAATCGAGAAAAATTGGTACCGGCTCCAGCCAGTGGCCATCCGCGTCGATGACTGGATGGTTTAGCTGCGCGCGAATTTTTGCGGAACGAGTTATTGTGGTCATATCGTCCTCGCTATGGAATATCGGCCAACATCATTCGTGAGCATTTTTCCCCGATCATTATCGAGGGCGCATTCGTATTGCCGGATGTGAGGGTTGGCATGACCGACGCGTCAGCGACCCTTAATCCCTTGATACCGTGCACGCGGAGCCGTTCGTCAACCACAGCCATTTTATCGGAGCCCATTTTGCAGGTGCCGACAGGGTGATAGGTCGTCTCTGCGGTTTGTCGCACCCAATCGAGCAAAGCTTCGTCGTCTTTTAAGTCAATACCCGGGGCTATCTCTTCATTGACGATTCCTTGTAGCGCGGGGGCGGTCATGACGTTCCGTGCGATTTGCATTGCTTCCAATGTGACGTCCCGATCAAGTTGTGCACTCAGAAAATTGAAGTTGATTGTTTGTGGCGTTGTGGGGTCTGTGGATTTTAGGTGGATGTTGCCTGTGCTCTCCGAGCGGAGAATATGCATGAATGCTGTCACGCCTGACCTATCGGACAGCTTAAAATTCTCAGCCATGAAAAAAGGCACCCAGCCGATCACAGCATTGGGTGCTTCCAGGCCGGGGCGTGTGCGAATGAACGCGCGTAGGGGCGCAGCCGACATGCCGAGCAAACCGCGATCAGTAAACGCGAATTTCAGGGCTTCCCAAACCAGGCGAACTCCGCGGCCTTTTACGTTGTAAGTGAGACCCAAGGATTCTGGCACTGTCCATTTCATGCGAGGCGCGTAATGATCGCGAAGGTTCTCGCCGACACCTGGCAGTTCGTGTCGAACTTCTATACCGAGCGACTTCAATCTTTCTGGCTGACCTATTCCTGACAATTCTAGTAATTGTGGAGAGTTGATAGCACCGGCACTGACCACGACTTCCCGCGTTGCTTTCGCTTCTAAAGTCACTCCTTTGTGCCGGTAGCGAACGCCAACGCAGCGTTTGGCATCGAACAGAATGCATTCGGTGAGTGCGTTCGCCTGAATTGTCAGGTTTTTTCGACTTCGCGCGGGGTCGAGATAACAATAGGCTGTGCTCATTCGGCGACCATTGCGTATAGTCGTTTGCGACATGCCGATGCCATCCTGACTGGCACCGTTATAATCCTCCGTGTACTCGATGCCCGCCTCTCCGGCCGCCTTGATGATGGCATCGTAAAGCGGACCGGTTTCTAGGCTTTCGCTGACTTTCAGTACCCCATCTCTGCCACGAAATTCCTCGTCGGCTTCACCCCTGTAACTCTCCATTTCCTTGAAGATCGGTAATACGTCAGCGTAACTCCAACCGCGGTTTCCAAGCTGAGCCCATATGTCATAGTCCTGACTTTGGCCACGGGTGAAGACCATTCCATTAATGGAGCTAGAACCGCCGAGTAACTTGCCGCGTGGTACCGGAATTCGGCGTTGTCCAGATCCTTCGTCGGGTTCCGATGAATACAGCCAGTTTGCCGCAGGATTATCAATCAGCTTAGCAAACCCCACGGGAATACGGGACCAAGGATGGCTTTCCTGTCCCGCCTCAAGAACCAGGACCCGATGCTTGTTGTTTTCACTTAGCCGGTGCGCGATCGCGGCGCCGGCCGAACCGGCTCCGACGACGATGTATTCGTATGTCTGATTTTCCATTTTGACCTCTATGCGGCGTCAGCGAGCACCAAGCGCGATGCTTTCTCACCTATCATGATCGATGGCGCATTTGTATTCCCAGACGTGAGGGTCGGCATGATCGAAGCATCAGCTACACGCAGCCGTTCCATCCCATGGACGCGTAAATGATCGTCAACTACAGACATCGGATCCGATCCCATCTTGCAGGTGCCAATCGGATGATAGGTCGTTTCTGCGTTGTTGCGCACCCAATCCAGCAAATCATCGTCGTCATCGATATTTGCACCCGGCGCGATTTCTTCTGTTGCGACGTCCTTCATTGCGGGTGCTGTCATTATCTTTCGCGTCATGCGCATTGCTTCCAGCGTTACGTCTCGGTCGAGTTGAGCGCTCAGGAAGTTAAATCGTATGGCTGGTGGTGTCGTCGGGTCAGCGGAAGCGATATGAATGCTTCCCGTACTTTCCGAACGCAGGATGTTCATAATCGCCGTTACGCCAGATTCCTTTGCTAGCTTGAAATTGTTGCCGACTAGGAATGGGATCCAAGAAATCGCGGCGTTTGGCGACTCTAACCCTTCGCGAGTGCGGACGTATGCGCGGATTGGTGCCGCCGGCAGTCCGAGCAATCCTTCGTTTGTAAAGGCGTATTTCAAGGCCTGCCAGACTAGTCCTAGGCCCCGACCTTTGTCGTTGTAGGTCATGCCATGCGAGGCAGGAACTTTCCATCTCATGCGCGGCGAGTAATGGTCGCGCAGATTTTCACCTACACCCATTAACTCATGCTGCACGTCGATCCCATGGCTCTTTAAAATATTTGGCTGACCGATGCCGGACAGTTCCAGAAGCTGAGGTGAGTTTATCGAACCGGTACTAACGATCACCTCGCGGTTTGCCTTAGCTTCGCGTTTTTGTCCGTTTACGGCATAGCGCACGCCAGTGCAGCGTTTACCGTCAAGCAGTAAACACTCGGTCAACGCGTTGGCCTGGATTGTTAAGTTCGAGCGGCTGCGCGCCGGTTCAAGGTAGCAAAAAGCTGTGCTCATGCGTCGTCCGCTGCGGATGGTCGACTGTGTCATGCCGATCCCGTCCTGTTGGATGCCGTTATAGTCCTTCGTATAATTAATGCCGACTTGTCCCGCTGCTTCGATTAGCGCGTCGTAGATTGGTCCAGTTTCAAAACTCTCCGTGACTTTTAGTGGGCCGCCGCGACCGCGATATTCATTATCGGCGTCGCCCTGATAGCTCTCCATATCGCGGAAAATTGGCAGAACTTCGCTGTAGCTCCAGCCTCGGTTACCAAGTTGCGCCCAGGTGTCGTAGTCCTGAGCTTGTCCGCGTACGAACACCATCCCGTTAATCGAGCTTGATCCGCCTAGCAGCTTGCCGCGAGGGACGGGGATGCGACGTAGGCCGGATCCTTCTTCAGGTTCGGAAGAATAAAGCCAGTTCGCCGCCGGGTTTTCGATCAACTTGGCGAAGCCGACGGGAATGCGAGACCACGGGTGGCTTTCCCGTCCGGCCTCCAGGACTAAAACCTTGTGCTCTCCACTGGCACTCAACCTGTTAGCTAGGACCGACCCTGCCGATCCTGCGCCTACGACAATGTAGTCGTATGTCTCATTTGACACGTTTTTCTTATACCTCCCAAAATGGAGACGGTAGCCTGCCAAAGAACAAGGATTTCGGCAAATTTCTGCCGACGCTGGTGGAGCATTGCTTTAAAGGTTACTTGAATGCGTATGGGATGCAGTTACTTCATCAAGGGGGCGGACGGCGTTCGGTTGAATGTCTGTGAATATGGAGACCCGGAAGGGCCGCCGATCCTCTTTCTACACGGATACGCCCAGTCGCTTTGGTGCTGGTCCCGGCAAATTACGGATCCAATGTTGACGAAGTTTCGTCTTGTCACGTTTGATCACCGTGGCCATGGTCGCTCGGAAAGACCCGACGCACCCAACGCCTATAATGATGGCACCGTTTGGGCGGGAGATATTGCCGCTATCATTGATCAAGTGGGTTTGGACGGGTGTGTAATCGCAGCTTGGTCTTTTTCGGGCCTTATCCTGTGTGACTATCTGCGTTCGTACGGTAGTGCAGCGCTTAAAGGGATTAACCTGGTTGCGGCGCGAACCCTCGTGGGCAATGACAAGGCGCGAGCCTTTTCCGGCAGCTTGTTTCTAGAACTCGTCCCGGGTTTCTGTTCGCGGGACGCGGTGTTGCGTGAAGCGGCTGTGCGGCGTTTCCTTGAGAGCCTGACAATGGGCCCGATTGTGGATCCCGATTTTTACACCATGCTGGGCTACAACCTCTCTGTGCCGCCGAATGTTTGTAAAGCGATGCTCGATCGGTCGGAGAATAATGATGACGTTTTGTCAGGGCTATCCGTTCCTGCGCTGTTCAGTCATGGTGATGCAGATACGTCGGTGCTATTGGCGATGGCGGAGCACAACACTGCTTTAATAAGTGGATCTACTCTGTCAATCTATCAAAACGTTGGCCATGCGCCATTTTACGAAGACGCGGAAAGGTTCAACCGTGAGCTCGTGAAATTTTCCGCGGAATGTCATGGTCTTTGACGGTTTTGAGTTAGGGCTTTTTTCCCAAATTTTTACATCTTCTCCCCTTGGCAGGAACTGGATAGCGAAATGCTGGAACTGACCTATCTGGATTTTATTGGTCACGTATCATTTTTGATCACTGCTTTGTCTTTTGCATTACGCGATATGATGGCGCTTCGGATATTCGCTATTGTTAGCTGCTTGATAGGTATCGCGTACAATTATCTGATACCTGAGGGCCCACTTTGGCTGGTGATTTTTTGGCTTTCGATATTCATCTTCATTAACAGCTTCAGGATAGTTAGATTTGTTTTCGAGCGACGTGCGATTGAGTTCTCAGATGAGGAAGCGGAGCTTCACGATACTGTGTTCTCTAATTTTTCCCCGATTGAATTTAAAAAACTCCTACGGATCGGCGAATGGCAGAATGTCGAGGTTGGCCAGAAATTAGCGGAGCAGGGCAGTGTCGTCGGTGGCTTGAAGCTTTTATATAACGGCGAAGTAAAGGTTGAACGCGATGGGGCTGAAATTGGCCGCGCGCGTGATGGTGCAATGATCGGCGAGATTTCGTTTATCCAGGGTGGGCCAGCTACGGCGACGGTTCTGGCAACAAAACCGTGCAGCTATGTATCCTGGCCCGGCAAGGAGTTGCGCAGACTGCTGGCCCGCAATCCAAGTATGGACGTTGCCATGAAGCAGGTTTTTAGCATTGATTTGATGCGCAAGTTGACGGCCCCAGTATGAAAGTCGGACCTGCGCTATATACTCGCACCGATTTTGTTTTGTGAACGTAATTTCCGAGAGGTGAGGCTTGTCGCTGTCATTGAAGCCGTTAGCGGATGCTTTGGGTGTCGAAGTTAGAGGCATTGATCTGTCGGAGCCCGTGCCGAATGAGGTCGTCGAAACGCTGAAACAGTCGCTGCGGGACAGACTTGTGTTGGTGGTCCGCGACCAGAACCTGAGTGCTGAGCAGTATCTTTCCGCCGTGCGATTGTTTGGTGAGACGATGGAACAGCATCTCAGTGATCTGCTGATGGAGGACCATCCAGAAATTGCGGTCTTGGACAGCCGTCAGTCGCCAATGGGAGACGACGGGCGCGGTGTTCCGCTTGGCTCGAAAGATTGGCATACCGACCATACAAACCACGCAAAGCCGCCGAAAATGACTGCGATGTACTCACTTGCACTCCCGCGTTCAGGCGGCGATACGGGGTTCGCAAACATGCATCTAGCTTACGAGGCATTATCAAAGGCTGAAAAGGCTCAGCTGGGTCCTATGAAGACAGTTAATCGGATCGAGAACAATTCATATGTCAGCGATGAGCACAAAAAGCGGTTCGGGGCAGTTCAGGTTCATCCTTTAATTCGAACCCATCCAGAGACGGGACGAAAGGCAATCTACATCCATCCCGGTAAGACTGCGAAAATAGAGGGCTTGGACGAAGATAAAAGTAAGGCTTTTGTGAACCGGCTCATGACACAGGTTATCCAGCCCGAAATTACCTACCGACATCAATGGCAGCTTGGAGATTTGGTGATCTGGGACAACCGATCAATTTCGCACGTAGCCTATCGTGACTATGACCACAAAGAAGGCCGAATTATGCAGAGGGTGATCTTAGCCGGTGATACGCCAATTTGATTTGCCCACTAATCTGCGACGGTGACCATGCCATCGTCGATTAACGTTTCGACCGCGGCTCCGTCCAATTTGCATAAGCCTGTCAAGATTTCACGCGAATGTTCGCCCACTCTGGCGACGTTTGACGATACACCTACAGAACCGTCCTGGAACACGTAGGGCGGATTGGGAACCTGGAACGGGCCTGAAGCGTCCGTCACCGTCTGCATCACGCCGCGCGCCTCGAATTGCGTATCGTGCGTTGCTTCGCCGACCGATAAGTAGCGCGAACAGGGAATACCGGCAGACATCAATATGTCTTCACATGCCTTCGCCGGGCGTTGGATTGTCCAGCATTCGACTTCAGCCATCAGGTCGTTCCAATTAGCCGAGCGTTTGAAGGGGGCGTTGAAGCGCGCGTCTATCAGTAAATCTGGGCGCTCGATCGCCTGGGCTAATCGCTCAAAATTATTTTGCGTGATCGGGGTCACGATGACAAAACCGTCTTTTGCATGGATTGGTCCAAATCCGCGCCGTTTCCAATCCGGTGGAAATTGTGAGGTCTGAACTTCAAACACAAGAATGTTGATAACCGAATCCATCAGTGCGACATCTATGAATTGCCCCCCTCCGTGCCTAAAGCGTGACAGTAAACCTGTCTGGATCGCGCCGAACGCGTAAATTGCCGCGAGATAGTCCGCGAAATAGACTCCTGATTTGCGGGGGGGCGTCCCTAGTGGTTCAAATTCTCCCAGTGATCGGTCGAGGCCGCTTGCGGCGTGAACGACCGGCGCGTAGGCAGGTTGCAGAGCGCGCGGTCCGTCCTGCCCAAAACCGGAAATAGCGCAATAAACCAGATCGGGGTTTGCTTCTGATAGGATTTCGTAGCCGAAGCCTAATTTTTTCATTACGCCAGGCCGAAAATTCTCCACCACGACATCACTTCCAGCGATAAGCGTGAGGATTGCCTCTTTTACGCGAGGATCCGTTAGGTTCGCAGCTACACTTTTTTTCCCGGCGTTGAGATGGCCGTAATAACTGCTGTGTCCATCGCGCTGCGGCGGCGCATTGCGCATGTGTTCACCGATGATCGGCTCGAGCTTTATTACGTCCGCTCCGCAGTCCGCGAGCAGGCGGGCGCAGTATGGACCGGCAATGATTTGTGTAAAATCGATGACCCGAATACCCTCAAGTGGGGCTTTTAAGCTACTGTTCATGAAGTGCCTGACGGGGAAGTGAACTGTATCGTTACGGTACGACTTGCGACGACAGCGCTCAAGCCACGGTTAAAGCGGATTTGGCGTGAAGATGTACTTATCCGCTAGTATGTTGCGTGACAGATGAGAATTCTTGTTTGAAGGACAAAGCCATGCAGGCCATCGCTGCTAGCGAAGCTGATTTGAAAGAGATTGTGCGTAAGGACGGGGTCGGGCGACGAAGAGATTATTTCGGAACGTCTGGAAAGATCACGATGTCCCCTCAGGGGTTCCTTGTGGAAAGGCCCTACGCGAACGCTCGGATCGACCCGCATTTTCACGACATTGACCAGTTCCAGGTCGTTGTCGCGGGAGATGGTCACATCGGTAAGAAGCCAGTGCGTCCAGTGACCTTTCAGTATGCGGATGCTTACACGCCCTACGGCCCAATCGTAGCACAAGATGAAGGCATCTCGTTTTTCACGTTGCGCAATGTCGCCAGTGGCGGCCATTTCAGTATGCCGGGCTCGAAGCATTTGATGCCATGCCGAGCGGGTCGCAATATTGCGGCAGTGTTCGAGCAGGACCAAGAGCCATTGGCTGAAGGCGAAAGTCGTTGTGATTCCTTAATGGCTGTTCAAGAAGATGGCGTAGATGCTGTTGGATTTCGGCTGGGCGCCAATGCAGCTATCGACGGCCTAAAAAACGACGGCGGTGGTCAGTATTACCTAATTTGTGCCGGCACGATTACGTTCGATGGCAAAACACTCACAAGAAATTCGCTGATCCGAATGGATCCAGGCGACTCACCTCCCAAATTAAAGGCAGGCCGCGAGGGTGCGAATGTATTGGTCCTGCAGTTTGCCCGGCCTTCTGAACGCCCAGGCTCCAATCCAGAGACGCTGACAGCCCGTGTTCCTGATGGCTATGTACAGAAGACGGAAAAATAGTCCGAATTCAATTGTGAGTTACTCCGCATTTACGTCCTTTTCTAACAACTGCCTGAAGGACCCGTTGGTCTTGAAACCGTTAATAGTTATCAATGCGGCGATGTCACTATCGAGGCGCCGTGGTCGCTTTATAGTGAGTTTTTAGCGAGCTTCGCTCACGTTTGTATAAAATACCTGAACATTCATTTTACTAAGAGGTATTCTTAATGAAGAACGATGGACATATGGTCACTTTGGTGCATCCCGCTGCAGAGGATGTGCCGGTGATCCACGCCTTAGCGCCTCGCTTGGAGAGCTTGAAGGGCACGCGGATAGGTCTGCTGGACAATCGCAAACGTCATTCTGACGTATTCCTTTCCAAGCTTCAGGAACTGCTGCGGGAAAAGTATGGGGTTACGGAGTTCGAATATTATTTGAAGGACGGTGCTAGCGTTGCGACGCCGCCGGAAGTGCTGGCCGAAATGGCAATTCGCTGCGATGCGATCATCCACGCTGTGGCTGATTGAGGTTCCTGTACCACGTGGGGTCTACATGATGGGACAGAAGCAGAGAAATTGGGTCGGCCTGCAGCGACGGTTTTGACTGAAGGTTTCGCGAAGTCGGCGGAGTTACGGTCAAAAATTCTCGGGATGCCGTCGCATCCAAAGGTATTCGTAGATCATCCGCTCGCCAGCAAGACAGTCGAGCAGGTGCAAGATATGGCCGAGCGTTTCGTCGACGAAATCGCTAGAGCGTTAACCTTGATGCCGGAAGCCGCCTAATGAGCGCTACTCCAGTGATAAAGGCGACCCGGTTCTCGCTCGCGGATTCCTATATTGACATCAACGAGCGTTTTCACGAGGAAGGCTGGAGCGATGGTTTGCCGATAATGCCACCGACCGAAGATGCGGTGGTAATGATGATTGGCGACCGTGAACCCACGGAAGTCTTGGGTGTCATGCCGCCGGTCAATGGGACGGTAACTGTTGAGAAAGTCGCCGCCAACGCTGTGATGGCTGGATGCCGGCCGGAATATTTTCCTGTGGTCCTCGCTGGTGTTAAAGCCATGCTGCACAAGGAGTATAACGTCGGAAGCGTCTCGACGACGACTGGTGGTGCCGCGCCAGTCTTCATTGTCAGTGGCACCTACGGTGAGGAAATTTGCATCAATAGCGGTTCGGGATGTCTCGGAGCGGGTTTCCGGCCCAATGCTACAATCGGTCGTGCGCTTCGCCTCGTTATCCGAAACATTGCTGGTGCCATCCCAGGAGAAATGGACAAGGGTACTCAGGCCTGGCCTGGCCGCTACTCCTTTTGTTTTGCTGAGAATGAGCCCGCAAATCCCTGGGATCCACTTCGTGTCAATCGTGGCTTTAAAAAGCCAGATTCGACGGTCACTGTTATCGGTCTTCGAGGTGTGCATTATATCAACGAAGGGGGACAAGAGACAGGTCTCGGCAACCTTGAAACTATCGCCGGATCGATGCGGCGAATGGGTCTGGTAAATTACCTCCATCAGGTTAACCGGACTGCGATTGGTCTTGTCCTTGGGCCGGAACATGCTGAGGAGATAGCCAAGGATGGTTACTCGCGTCAGGATGTGCAGTCATATCTATTCGAGCATGCGCGCATGCCAATGAAGGATCTGCGCAATCGGTCCTATTGGAATTTCCGTGTTTGGCCGGAGGAGTATGACGAGTCCGACCCCAACTTTATGGTGCCTATTGTTTATGCCCCGGAGGATTTCATCATCACTGTTGCCGGGGGAACAGGCCGTCACTCCGCCTGGTTATCGAGCTGGTATATGACACGAAGCGTGACGGAGCGTATCGACGTTTAACCGTTGGTGGTCCAAACTGCAGCTGCGGCGCGACGAACGAGCCGCAGAGCGGCGTATAGGCAGACAAGGTCGTTTTCACTTATGAGTTGGCGCGCGGGTTCCGATATCGGCGGAACATTTACTGATATCGCCTATATCGGCGATAACGGTCAGTTGTATACGAGTAAGGTGCCGTCGACACCAGAACGCTACGGTCGTGGTGTTGTCGATGCAATCGATCGACTAGTCCGTGAGCAAAGGCTTTCATTTGAGACTATGGCCGAGATGGTGCACGGCTGCACCATCGCAACAAATGCGATTCTCGAAGGTAAGGGTGCGAAGACGGCGTTGGTCACGACGGCGGGGTTTCGCGACGTACTGGAGTTGCGCCGTATTCGAGTGCCGCGCTTGTACGAGCCGCTATACGTTAAGCCGCCGCCGCTTTCTCCGCGCAACCTTCGCTTTGAAGTTCAGGAACGGCTTGATGCGCGTGGAGGGGTGGTTACGCCGTTAAACGAGGATGATGTTTACGCGGTCGCTAAACAGATCGAGGTAGAAGGTGCGGAGGCGGTATCGGTCTGCTTCCTTCACTCATACATGAACCCACAACATGAGCGCCGCGCTGGCGAAATACTTCGTGAACGTTTGCCGGATCTCTTTATCAGCCTGTCGATCGATGTGTTGCCGGAAATTAGGGAGTATGAACGAGTCAGCACGACGGTGATCAACGCCTATGTCGGGCCGACGGTGAAAAACTATATCGAGGAAATGGCGAGCGATCTGCGTGATAATGGTTGTCCAGCGAAGATCACGATGATGCAATCATCTGGTGGCACGGTTGGTGCTTCCTCGGTTCTGGAAAAACCAGCGCAAATCGTCGAATGTGGTCCGGCCGCCGGCGTAGTAGGGGCTGCCTTTCTTTGCGAGGCGCTAGATATCGACAGCGCAATTACTTTTGACATGGGCGGCACGACGGCCAAAGCATCCCTGATAGAGAACGGCGAGCTTATCTATGCCGATAGTTACGAGGTTGGCGCCTCTATCAGCGCTGCTGGAACCATCGCTGGTGGCGCTGGGTATGCCCTTAAACTTCCGGTCATCGATATTTCCGAAGTGGGCGCTGGCGGAGGATCAATAGTCCGGATTGATCGTGCAGGCTCTATTAAAGTCGGTCCGGATAGTGCTGGCGCTGTCCCGGGGCCCGCTTGCTACTCGGCCGGGGGTGCCGAACCAACGATAACAGACGCGAATGTTGTGTTGGGCTATGTCAGTCAAACGGCATTGGCTGGCGGCACGGTGCCCATAGATGCAGCCTTGTCGCGCAAGGCGGTTATGGAGACTATTGCCGAGCCGATGGGGCTGGGGCTTTCAGAGGCCGCCTACGGTATCCATCTTGTCGCCAACGCAACGATGGTGCGAGCAATCAAGGGTGTCACCACCTATCGCGGGCGCGATCCGCGTGATTTTTCGATTTTCGCCTTCGGTGGTAACGGCGGCGTCCACGGGGCTGGGTTGGCGCGAAGCTTGGAAATAGGGCGAGTTATAATACCGCCAGCGGCTGGCGTGTTCAGCGCTGTAGGGCTGCTAGTGGCGAAACAATCTGTTACCTTATCTGCCGCATTTTTCGGCGCTCTGCGAGAGGTTGCGGTTGATAAAGTTAACGATTGCTTTGGTCGACTGCGGAATGATGCGGATCATTTGTTGGAACTGCACGATCGAACACCAACTTATCGGCTCGATTTTGAAATGCGTTACGTTGGACAGGCGTTCGAACTGACGATCTCTCTAGAAGCTGAGACCTTTTCGGAAGGTGTTAGGCAGGCTCTTCGCCCGCGTTTCGATAGCGAGCATAAACGTCGCTTCGGGCATAGTTTCGACGAAGCGAATGAAGTGGAGATTGTTGCGCTTACAGTTCGCGCTACTGATCCGTCTAGCCAGGTGGTGCAGAGATTTTCTGTCCCTGGAGCATCTGCTTTGAACTTCGAACGGAAAGCCTATTTCGGGGAAAAGTTCGGTGTGATGACCTCTCCGGTAATCGGCCGCGGCGAACTGGCAGGAAAACCGAATAGGGGGCCATTGATCATCGAGGAATTTGAGGGCACGACAGTTGTGCCGCCCGATGCCTTTGTCCACCGGGACGGGGCAGATAATATTATTATCGAATTGGAATATTGATCAGGAAGGTGGAGATGAAGCAGAGACCTAAAACTGATCCTTTCCTGCTAGAAGTACTGCGCAATGCCTTTGATACTATCGCGGAAGAGATCACGCTTACGATCATCCGAACCGCCTATTCTCAGATAGTACGAGATTCGCTCGATTTTTCCACTGCCCTCTGCGATGCGGAAGGAAGAACCTTTGCCCAGGGCGTCTGTACACCGATGCATCTCGGAAGCTTTCTTGACGCCCTGAAGAATATGTTGGCTGAGGTCGGGGACGACATTGATCCGGAGGACTATTTCATAATGAATGACCCGTATGCCGCAGCGGGTCAGCATTTGCCGGATATTTATGTCGTCAAACCAGTTTTCTTTCTCGGCGAATTGAAAGGCTGGTCGACGACACTGGCGCACCACTCTGATGTAGGCGGTATTGTAGCCGGCTCCAATGCGCTTGGAGCCACGGAAGTTTGGCAAGAAGGATTTCGTATCCCGGTTTTGAAATTGGTGGATAAGGGGGTGCGCAACGAAACATTATGGAAGCTGCTTGCGCTGAACGTGCGGACCCCGGAACTCGTGCATGGTGATCTTCAAGCGCAGATGGCAGCCTGTGCAACAGGTGCGCGAGGTTTGATCAATTTGTACGAACGCTATGGCGTAGAGACGATAGACCAAGCAATCGAAGATCTAAACGATTACGCTCGGCGTCTGGCAGCTGCGGAAATTTCAGATATCCCGAATGGAGCCTATACATTTACTGATCATATTGATGGGATTGGCGACACGCCGGAACCGATTATTTTGAATGTCGTCATTACTGTTCGGGACGAAGAAATTATTATTAATTGGGAAGGTTCGTCGCCAATGGTAGCGGGCGGCGTGAATTCGACATTTCCTTTTACAAAGGCCTGCGCATACGCTGCGTTACGGTCCGTCATGTCAGCCGATATCCCAAACTGCCATGGGTTCACGGAGGTCATCGATGTGCGTGCTCCGGAAGGCACTGTCGTACGCCCCGTGTCCCCCGGGCCCACCGGTGCGCGGGGAATTACTGGCTATAGAATGATCGATTGTCTGTTTGGTGCGCTTGCGCAGGCGGTGCCGGATCGAGTTGCGGCAGATGGTTCCGGTGGATCGACTTTGCCGACGATATCAGGCATGCGTGACGGCAAACCCTTCATATTCTGCGAGACCGCGATGGGGACCTGGGGCGCCAGCCGGGAAAATGATGGCCAGGAGGGCGTGCCTCATATTGGCGCCAACCAATCAAATGTGCCCATTGAGATGATCGAGACTGCGTATCCTATCCGGATTGAACGTTATGGTTTCGTGGATGATTCCGGCGGGCCGGGCAAGAAGCGCGGTGGTCTGGCAATTCAAAGGGATTATCGCGTGCTGTCCGATGAAGCGTTGCTTAATGTGCGGTCTGACAAGCGAGCCTATCCCCCGCATGGTTTGTTTGGTGGGTCGAACGGAGCGCCGTCGATGAACTATATCGACAGCGGCAATGTGCGGTGCGAACTGCCGGTTCTGCTGAGTGAGCCAGTGGGGATGCGGTGTGACGACGTCTTTCGTCACACGATGCCGAGCGGTGGTGGATATGGCGAAGCGTTTGATCGAGATAGTGAGGAGGTGCTCCAGGACGTTATTTTGGGCAAAGTTTCTATCAAAGGCGCGAAACGTGATTACGGTGTAGTGATTGTTGACCATGCCGGTCAATTGACTGTCGATCAGTCTGAAACTTTTGCGCTGCGCGGTTAACCCCTTTGCTCAATCTTTCATCTTCGGAGCCCATCGCATAGGGTCTCGCGCCGAGAGAGATTTTCTGGCTCTGCTGCGTGTCACTGAACTAAGCCACAGGGAGATTGATTATGGAATGCAGGATGGATGGCCGTGTTGCTATTATAACCGGTGGAAGCCTTGGGCTAGGACGAGCGATGGCCTTGGAATTTGCTCGATCTGGAGCCAAAGTCGCTATGGTCTCGCGCCGTGCCGAAGTGCTTGATGAAGCAAAGGCGGAAATACTTGGTGCTGCACCGGGCGTGACCATTAACGGTTATGCCTGCGATATGTGTGACGCGAACGCTATCAAAACGATGCATGAGGCTGTCGTTGCAGATTTAGGTAACGTTGATATCGTCGTGAACAATGCCGGCACATCGCGAGCCATGCCTTTCATGGACATCACCGATGAGCTTTGGGATGAGGATTTGGGCCTCAAGTTGATGGGCGCTATACGCCTTATTCGCCTTACATTTCCTGGTATGAAAGAGAGGAAATGGGGCCGAATTATCAACGTACTTAACTCAGGGGCCAAGGCGCCGCGTGCAAATGGCGCGCCGACGGCAGTGTCACGTGCGGCTGGTATGGCATTGACTAAGGCGCTTGCGGGCGAGGGGGCGCCTCATAACGTGCTGGTCAATGGGCTTTTGGTAGGGCTCATTGAAAGCGATCAACACCTGCAGAAACATATAAAATCCGGTTCTAACGAAAGCCTTGAAGAGTTCTATGACAAGATGGGCAAGGCGGTACCGATGGGCCGCGTCGGGAAGCCAGAAGAATTTGCAAATATGGCCTGCTTCCTCGCGTCCGATGCAGGGTCCTACATCACCGGTACGGCGATCAACGTGGACGGTAACCGAACACCAGTCGTATAGCGCTGGCAATTGGCTACCAATGACACTTGGTTGGCGCAAGTCGAGGAAGAAGCCCTCGACCCTGAGCTGCCGATTATCGACACGCACCATCACCTTTGGGATCACCGCAAAGGACGTGTCGATCGCCGTTACTTGATGGACGAGCTGCAGTGCGATCTTCAGACGGGTCATAACATAGTCGCGACAGTCTTTATTGAATGCACTGCAATGTACCGGGCTAAGGGGCCGGAGTTGTTAAAACCGGTCGGTGAAGTAGAGTTCGTAAACGGCATTGCAGCAATGGCCGCTTCAGGCCTTTATGGGGCGACCCAGGTCGCGGCTGGCATTATGGGGTTTGCGGAACTGCAGCAGGGTAGTCGCGTAAAGGCGACACTCGAAGCTCAGATGGCGGCGGCGCCTGACCGTTTCCGCGGAATTCGGAGGACTGGCGCATGGGATCCAGACCCAAGGATCACCCGGGCAAAATTGCCTGGCATGTTCCTTAACCCCGCGTTTCGTGAAGGATTTGAAGCTCTGGCATCCCTGAACTTGGTTTTCGAGGTGGTGTGTCGCCATCCTCAATTGGCCGAAGTAGTTGACCTTGCGCAGACTTTTCCCGATACGGTGTTGGTGCTTAACCATCTCGGTGGTATTGCGGGGATTGGTGCCTACCAGGGTAGGCAGGACGAAATATTTGTTGAATGGTCACAAAGCATCGCCGCGCTGGCCGAGTGCCCGAACATTGTGATGAAGCTGGGCGGCATCAACATGGACTACAGCGGTTTTGGCTGGCATGAGAGGCCGAAACCGCCGTCCAGCGAAGTGCTATGTCAAGTGACGCGCCGCTACTATGAGACCGCTATAGCCGAATTTGGCGTGGACCGTTGCATGTTTGAATCGAATTTTCCCGTTGATAAGATTAGCTGTAGCTATCAGGTTCTGTGGAACGCTTTCAAGCGTATGACGGCGAACTATTCTGACCACGAACGTGCAAAACTGTTTCATGATAACGCGAAGCGCGTATATCGGCTTTAGTTCCGCTAGAGGTAGAGTTTTAAAAATGCTGCTTGGAACTCAAATGCCTCCGGGCCATTGTCGACATGCACGCCAGGGTAGGCGTGAAGGCGCTTGTCGGCAGATCCCAGGCGATCATAGAGCTCTAACTGACCGGATCGTTCAAAACGCTCATCGTCCCATTGCATGGTGAAGAGCACCGGTTGTTTAACTTGGGGGGCGTAATGCTTGAAATGAGGAGCGATGTTGCTTCGCGCGACGCTGCTCCCCGTCATGCCGGCTTTGCCGAGAACGGCGACACGAATGCGTGGATCGCTGGCAATGAAGGGAAGACCGAACATCGTACCCATGGAGACGCCCCAGTAGCCAATCTGTTCGGGAGCCACCCTGTCGAGAGCCATCAGTGCATCGAGAACGGCTTTCCAGTCGGTGATCATTTCGCCGACGGGATCGGTGCCCTGCCACATCGCTGCATATTCGGGATCGGCAGCATTGGTAACAGGACCACGATCGCCATGCGTCGGGCCATCGATTGCCGCCGCGTTCCAGCCATACACTTCACTAAACATTCGGCCCAGCATGACCATGCGTTCATTGCGTTTGTGGCCGCTGCCACCATGACCCATCAGCACTAACGGCGCACGATCCTCATTTTTGCTTGATTGCCAAAGGATACCCGGAATAGCTGTGTCGGAACGGGTTACTGTAAAGGCTCGTTCTATTGTGTTGCCGGTTTGGACGCCTTCGTCGTGCCACTCTGTTTTCATCATATCACCCTGCTAATAGTCTTTTAACGCGATGGGTTAAGGGCACCTTGGCTAACCAGCCATGCTCGGGCCAGGCGAACGGTATTCTTGATGATCTCCGGTCTTTTGCCGTCGATGTGCGCACCACCGACGTTTATAATTGTCTTTGGTTCGGGAAGCAGGGCTTGCAACCGTGTAACGCTGTTTGCTGGTAATCTCTCATCGTCTTTACCGTTGATTACGAGGAACGGTCCGGAAATTTTCGATAGATGTGATGCCGGCTCCAAAGGTTTTAGTATCAACCAAACCAACCAAGCGGCAATTTCGCGCAACCAGACTGGTGAAATTTCCAGGTTAGCGGCCGCTATAGCTTGGATGTCTACCCCGCCATAAGCGATTACTGAGGGACCGTCGATTTGTCCTGTGGCCGAAGTACGGCGACGGATGACCGGCAGCGCGATCGCGCCTAGACTTACGCCAGCCAGGCTGATGCGGGTTTCGTCCGCCCAGGATTGGCGCCTCACCCAGGCCATTAATCCGGCGATTTCGTCGGGTATACGATATGCCACGTGCCGTGCAATTAGCGCCCTACCTAGGAAGCTTGCTTCCTTCCACTCTTCGCTATCATAAGGATAGTCATAAGAGATGATGGCATTAGGGCCTGGTTCTGGTATGCGTTCCAAATTGTGGTAGCCGCTGCGGAAGCCCGAAATGACAATCAATACAGGCAGCTTTCCCGCAATATTGTCCGCGAGTTTTCCCTTGGGCAAGCTTACTGTGAAGCTCATGGCTTGATTGTCCGGATCAACGAGACGAACGTCTTGTATGTCCCTATGTCGAATTGAATTTGTAGTGAAGTCGATCGAGGCTTGCCTGTAGAGGGGTAGAGGATCGCGAATTTGCGCACCTGGACTCCAGATGGCGAGCCATAAGGCAACAGCGGCGGCTACTAAACACGTAACGCTAAAAAACAGGATTTCGAAGCCTTTGATCAATCGCATCGTATCGGATAATACCAGTGATTTAAGTTTTGAGGGAGTGGCTTTATGGCTGGAACTGATAAATCGCGGGCCGAGGTAACCGATGAAGGGCCGGCGATCATTCTTGTCGAGCCACAGATGGGTGAGAATATCGGCATGGCTGCGCGTGCGATGCTGAATGCCCAATTGGGAGATTTGCGTCTTGTGAGGCCGCGTGATGGCTGGCCCAACCCGAAATCTAAAAATGCGGCTTCCGGCGCGGATGTTGTGATCGACGGGGTGCAGGTGTTTGAGAACACCATCGAAGCGATTGCTGATCTAACCCGGGTTTACGCGGCGACTGCACGACCACGTGATATGATAAAACCGGTCTTGACACCTAATAGTGGGGCACAGGACATGCGAAAGGCGGTAGTTGGAGGGGAAAAGGTCGGCGTTCTGTTTGGCGGAGAACGCGCTGGCCTCCACAATGACGATATCTCTCTGGCTGATACGGTCTTACAGGCACCGCTTAATCCGGCTTTCAGTTCACTCAATCTCGGGCACGCCGTGTTGATCGTGTCCTATGAGTGGTATCAAGCTGCTGACTATACGCCCGACATGCAACTGCCAGAAGGCCGCACGAAACCGGCAACGAAGGGTGAACTGGTTAATTTTTTCGAACGTCTTGAAGCAGCTCTTGATGTTTGCGGGTTTCTGCACGTAGCTGAAAAACGGCCCATCATGGTGCGAAACATTCGGAATATCTTCCAACGCGCCAAACTCATGGAGCAGGAGGTCCGCACTTTACATGGAATTGTGTCTTGCCTGACGCGACCGGAATCCAATCGATAAGAAGAGATCAAACCTCTATTCCAAATATTGGTTTTTAAACACCAGCCTGTGCCAACTAAGAACTGAGTATTGCAATTTACATATGCATTCTGATTGGGCCGTTTGTAAGCTATTCGATCTAGTGCGTTTATCTGTAAAATAAAAATTTCCCAAATGAGTTTGGTTGTGTCTTTGGGTTTATAGCTGTTCTGTAGCTTATTGCGTGGTGAGTGTAGTCAAATGCTCTGCAGCATTAAAGTAGGGTAGGTTATCACGGTTAGAACTGCCCAT
>PBDC01000095.1 GCA_002717185.1 Rhodospirillaceae bacterium | reverse complement strand
TGCGATGTACGAACCCTTCTGGCGTGATCGGCGAGGTGAGGTGCCGGAAGGTAAGAAGCCATATTACCCCTCGGCCATGTTCCACTACTATGATGGGCGATTGTCGACGACATATTCAAGGGATTACGCGGAATCCTGCGATCGGTTCCCGGAACTACCGCAGATGACAGAGAGGCAAATTGCGGCGCTCGATCTGTTTGACAGCATTACAGAGCACAAAGACACGCGGCTCGATATGGAATTCGAACCCGGCGATGTTCAGATTTTGCACAACCACCAGATCCTGCACGCTCGCAACGATTTCGAAGACTGGCCGGAAGTTGAGCGTAAGCGACACCTGCTGCGCCTATGGCTTAGCCCGGATGATGGTCGTTTGCTGCCGGACAGTTACCTGGAGCGCTATCTCAGCACGGAGGTTGGCAACCGCGGTGGCATTAGCGTGCCCGGTATGGCTTTGAACGTGCCTTTGGAGCCGGTATAGCGGTTGCTGGCCTGTTAATGGATAACAGTATTTTTGAAGAAGAATTCGCCGACACTATAAAGAACCTCAACCGGTTCTGAGACGCTTGGCACGTACGCTGATATGCCGACGATTTAAGGACGAGGGGTTAGGAACCTTTACGCGGCAATCATTTTAACCCGGTCTGGAATAGCCAGTGTCGCTGACGTCCTATCCAAGATATCGTCCGGCGTGAAGCCAGGTGCGACCTCCTCCAGCACGAAGCCATCATCCGTTACTGCGATTACCGCCATGTCAGTGAATACCTTGGTCACGCATGCCTTTGTGGTCAGCGGATAGGTCAGTTCTTTGACCAACTTTGACGTGCCGTCCTTGTCAGTCTGGCTCATGGTGATAAAGACGCGCTGGGCGCCTACTGCGATGTCCATTGCTCCGCCGATGCCCCCGACATGTTTGTCGGGTAGTCGCCAATTCGCGAAGTCGCCATTGTCCGCGACTTGATAGGCGCCGAGGATCGCAGCATCGAGCCGTCCGCCTCGTGCTACAATGAAGGAGTCTGCGTGGTGCACCAGTGAGGCACCTTCAACCAGTGTGATAGGCCCTTTACCGGCGCTCATCAGGTCGGTGTCGACGTCTTCGTCAGCCGGTCGCGGGCCCATGCCGATGATACCGTTCTCGCTGTGGAACAAGATATCGTGGCCTTCCGGGATGTAATTTACTGCCAGCGTAGGGATGCCGAGGCCAAGATTGACCAACCAACCATCCTCCAATTCGGCTGCAACGCGTTTTGCAATTTGCTCGCGGCTCAACCCTTTTTTATCATTCATGCCATGCGCCCTCCCAGGCTTCGGGCTTGTAGCGACCGGTCACGAAGTAGCGGTCGACGAACACGCCCGGCGTAATGATATTTGCTGGTTCCAAGTCGCCGAGAGCGACCTCTTCGTCGACTTCGGCAATCGTATGTTTTGCAGCCATGGCCATAACTGGGTTCATGTTCTGTGAGGCCAGCCGGTAAGTTAGATTGCCGCGTGGATCAGCCTTGTGTGCCTTGATCAGTGCGATATCTCCAGGCAGAGCGGTTTCCACAATATATTCCTGATCGTTAACCATTTGGATCGGTTTACCTTCTGCGATCTGCGTTCCGACGCCGCTTGGTGACAGGATGCCACCAAGACCGGCACCGGCTGCGCGCATACGCTCCGCTAAGATACCTTGCGGCACAATCTCTAGGTCGACTTTACCGGCAGCGTAAAGTTCCTTGAAAATTTTTGACTCGCGACCCCAGGGAAAGCTGACGATGACTTTGCTGACGCAGCCTCGTTCCAGTAGACGGGCGACGCCGAATTGGCCCGCGCCGGAACTATTATTTACAACGGTGAGATCGCGCAGGCCGCGTTCGCAAACGCCGTCAATGAGCTTTTCTGGTATCCCTGATAAGCCGAAACCGCCGATCAGAACTGTGTTTCCGTCTTTCAAACGATTGAGGGCCGCGTCAATCGAATCAGTATTTTTTTGTTTCATCGGGTCCTTTGGTTCTGCATCACGCTCTAAAACGGTAGCCGATGGTCCCGGGTACGACAAACCCGCAGGATGGTAGACACGGGGGTCGCAATGTTTGAATTTGTTACTGCCACGAGGAGCGATAGTTCATGAATTCCTGTCCCTGCGGATCTGGCCGCCTGCTTGAAGCTTGCTGCGGTCAGTATTTCGAAACACTGTCGGCGCCGACGGCGTTGGCGCTGATGCGATCGCGATACACAGCGCATGTGATTGGTAAGTCGCAATATCTAGCCGACACACTGTCGACCAAGCAACGTGCCGATTTCGATATCGAAGAGTTCGAGAATGCGCATAGCAAGCTGACCTGGACGGGGCTGGAGATCCGTGCAACGACGGATGGTGGAGAAGACCACGAGATAGGGACTGTTGAATTTGTCGCCCGCTGTAGGGATAAGGATGGGCCAGGCATTCATCACGAACTTTCAACCTTCATTCGTGAGGACGGTCGCTGGGTATTCGATGATGCAGTGCCTAATCCAAAGCCAACGACGCGGCAGGTTAACAAAGTTGGCCGTAACGAATTGTGCCCATGCGGATCGGGTAAGAAATACAAAAAATGCTGCGGCAAGGCCGCGTGACCAGGGAGTTAGGAGAAAGTGACGGAAACTTGGGACGGGACCTATGAGGAGTTGCCGATTGGTGCATCGGAAACCAGTTCGCAGATGATTGATGGCGCCGCGATCGATAAGTTTGCCGATGCAATTCAGAGTTTTAACCCAATTCACATGGATAGTGACTGGGCACGCGAGAACACACCGTATCCAGATCGCATCGCACACGGCGTGATGACCACTGCGCTGATGTCGAAACCGCTGGTGCAGTTCTGCGAACGTTACAAAATCCGGACGGCGTTACTGTCCTCTAATTCAAAATACATACGCGCTGTCGTCGCGGGCGATACCGTAACGACAAAAATTCACCTCGCGGAGAAGGCGGACGAAAAAAAACGCATCCGCTTCGAAGTCGAGTCAAAGAACCAGAGGGGCGAGGTCGTAATGATTGGTGAACTGCTCGAGCAGTGTTTGTAATAATCTCTAACGATATGGCTCGATGAACCCCAGTTCGCAGGCCTTGATTTGCAACGCTAAGTACTTTGAGTAGATCCGGCACTGCGCCAGGCTGCCAGCGATAAACCACAACCCCTTTTGAGCAGTGCGCTTCCACATGTTGCGCATCTCGCCGTCTTCCTCGTCGATACCCCAAATCTCACCGACTGTTTCGGCGATGTTATCGCCGAGTAGGCGACGGACCAGTTCCTGTTGCGCGTTGTACCCTGTTGCGAGGATAAGCAGATCGGCGGTGACAGTCGTGCCATCCTTCAGAGAAGCGCCGGCTGAAGTGAAGCGATCGATCTTGTCAAACTGCAACAGCCCAATCTCACCGTCTGTGATAAGGCCGGAGCATCCCGCATCTAGATAGTAGCCGCCGCCGCGGCGCCGATATTTCATTTGATGGCCGGTGCCGTCGTGGCCGATATCGAGTTTGAAGCCGACCCCTTCGAGCCCCGCGATCAGGTCTTTGTCGAGTTCCAGCATTCGTTTTACGGCGATTTGATAGCCGAGCACGATATGCGGATAGGTTGCTGAGCTGGCGAGCAGGTCGCAATCCTCAAGTTGAGGACCTTCCTTGTACATGGCGTAGTTGAGGATGGCGCTAGGATCGATGCTGACTACGGTGCTGGATCCGCGTTGTATAATGGTCGTATCGACGCCGTGACTGTGCAGGTCCTGTGCTACATCGTGACCACTGTTACCTGTGCCCAACACCAGCGCCTTTTTATCCTTCCAGGCCGATCCGTCGGTGAAGCTATGCGAGTGGATAATTTCACCTTCAAACTCATTGAGGCCGGGTAGTTCTGGAATTTTTGGAATGCCGCTGACGCCGTTGGCGAAGACGATATGGCGTGGGTGCAGGGTAGTTTCGTTCCCATCTGGCCGGCGCACTGTAGCGTTCCAATGTTTACGAGCGACGTCGTAATCGCCACGGATGAATTCCGTGCCGGTCCAGAAATTGATCTCCATGACGCCGGCATAAAACTCGAACCAGTTCGCTAACATGTCCTTGGGAATGTATTTCGGCATTGTCGGCGGGAAGGGGAGGTATGGTAGATGGTTTGCGTAGATTTCGTTGTGCAGTGCCAGTGAGTGGTAGCGCAGCCGCCAGCAGTCGCCGATACGCGGCAGTTTGTCGACAACCAAGGTGTCGATATCAAGCTGGCCGAGACGTGCGGCGATCCCGAGACCCGCCTGGCCACCACCAACGACCAACACTGTTGGTTCATTGTTGTCATAGCGTTGATGACGGACACGTTGGTCCAGCCAGTTTTCGCCGCCGAAATTACGTGAATAGGCATCGCCGGTCGGACGGCGATCACCAGTTTTCTCTTCATGACCTTTCAATTCTTCCAGGGTCGTAAGCATGACCCAGGCCTTGGTCGGATCCTTTGCATAAAGGCGCAATACGCCGTTACCCCGGCCTAGTTCGGTTTCAAAGCGGAAAAAACACTCGATGACCTCATATCCAAGCCTTGTGACCTGGCGTGGCGCTGCGCGATTGGTATCGAGCGCGAAATCGTGCGCCCGGATGTTTGGTTGTGCGCTGATTAGCCCGTTCGCGATCGCGAGGTCCCCAGCGAATGGCGTGATGTGCCAGGTGAAGGCGACAAGATCACGCCAGTGACTTTCGCTATCAAAGAGCGCAGTAATAGCTTCTACATCGCCGGAAATTAGCGCGCGTTCAAAGCTCTCGAGCCACCTCGACACAAGCGTTATATCGACCTCCGCGCGCGGCACGCGCAAAGCTGCAAAATCGACATCGTTCATGAAAAATTCCCTGGGTCGGGGTGCTTAATTAAAGTATCCGTGCCTGCACCTGTCATAACATCCGGAACCTTCAGTTGGCTCGGTAATATGGCTTATCGCCTCCAATCGTGACGCGATGTCCGTATCGCTCGTCTGGCCAGTAGTCCCACATGGCGAGATGCTGTGTGCAGCGGTTGTCCCAAAACGCGATAGAGTTATCGCGCCACTGGAAGCGCACCTGGAATTCCGGCCGTTTCATATGTTGAAAGAGGAAGGTTAGCAACGCATCACTTTCCTCGCGTTCCATATCGAGGATTGTTGAGGTGAAAGTCTCGTTAACGTAAAGCGCCTTGCGGCCGGAGACCGGATGAGTGCGTACAACCGGATGCACCGCTGTCGGGAAGGTGGTTTCGGCGTCTTCGACGCCCTTATCCGCATAGCGGCCTCGATAGGCATGCTCCGACTCGTGTAGTGCGAGGCAATCGGACAGGAAGGTCTTCATCTTGTCAGACAGGGCGTCGTAGGCAGCGTACATGTTGGCGAACAATGTATCGCCGCCGGAGCCGGGAGTACGATGGATTTGCAGTAAGGTCCCTAGAGGAGGTTCTTCGTCACAAGACACGTCGGTGTGCCAGTCGGCTCCGTTGTTTACAAAGGATTCACCGTGCGTGTGTATGACGAACAGTTCCGGATGTTCATCTTCTTTAGCTGCTGCTGGATGCAGGTGCAGAGGGCCAAAATTCTTGGCGAAGGCGATCTGTTGGATTGGCGTCAGCTCCGGTTGATCGCGAAAGAATAGGACATTGTTGTTTGCGAGCGCCTGGCTTAAATCTTCGATTTGTGCCGCAGGAATTGGTTTTGTCATATCGACGCCCTCTACTTCCACGCCGATAACGCGGGTGACCGGCGTTAAGTGGAGCGTCTCGTAAACCGTGTCTTGACGCGTGTTAGATAAGTTCTGTGCTCGGTCGAGCTTGCCTTCGTGCAAGGACCGCATTTCCATACCGACTTCCTTTCAGCTAATCATCAACGGTTGGATGCTAACGAATTAAGCGAGTTGTGAGAAGTATCACGCCAAGTGGAAGGGCCAGGCTTTCAGGAATGGTTATGTTGGGCGTATCGAAGAACAGCTTCCGGCTGTATCAGATTTTATTGGAGTAACATGGATCCTTTTCAGCACGGAAAAGCTGTTGAACAAATGTATTCCTTTTCCTTTCCGCACAAATTTTGTCTGTGCAAGGGAGCGGTGTGGTCGCCATGATGAAAATCGAATTATCGGAACGAAAGACGTTGCCGATAATTTTCTGATTGTCGTTTTTACTCGTTTCCGAAATTACGACCGAAAAACACTGTGGTTAATGTATGCGCCAGTTAACGCATCGCAAAAGTTTGATTATTCTCTAGTGCTGTAACGCAAGAGTATGGCTGGCACACGTTTAGCACATGGGGATTTGGCAAGCTGCTTATGCTTCTTGAATGCCTAGGAGAAGCGCCACAATACCAAATGCAGCGCGCTAAATACTCAAGTCGAGCAAATTGTAGTCCTTCATCGTGCTTTTAGCGGCCTGATCCCAAACGGGATGTTCGCCTGTCTCAAAAAAGGGAACATATTGGTAAGGTTTCTCATTGGGGAACCGCTGTCGTCGAGCATCGATGGCGTAGCCAATGATCCGCGATCGTTCGCGGATGCGGGCATCGTCGTATACGCTGGGAGCATTGTGTAAGCCTCCTCCGGAGACGCCGAGCACCGACTTGCGCCGATGGCAACCGAAGTTCAACGTCACGCGCCAATCCGAGCTCGTATTAGCAAAGGATCCATGCAGGCATTGGCGGTTGGTGATCGCTAGGTCGCCGGGTTTACAAACGAAGGGGACAGCATCGGGGAGCCGTTCGCAGCCGGCGTCAGCCACTCGTTTTTTGATGTCGACCCGTCCCAACTTATGCGATCCAGGCACAACCCATAGCCCATTTGCCGGCGTGCATCCGTATAACTGTGCCATGAAATTAAAGCCATGAATGTCTTCATCCCAATGCGGACTATCCCAATGAGTGATGCCATCCTGATGCCAAGAGACGGATGCGCCGCGGCCAGGTTCTTTGATGAATATCGCCTCCGAGAAAGGCGTGAAATCGAAACCATTGACCGCTGCGGCTATGGACAAGAGATCTGGATGCCCGTACAGGCGAAGACAGGCGTCTGAGAATTGCAGTGAGCCCAGTATTAGATACACGATCTCCTTCGGTGCATCGGCTGCTGGTGTCGGCTCAAGCATTTTTACCGGATGGCGGCCGTTTGCTAGGTCCGTGCCGCCAAACGGATCGGCCAGCGGTTTCGACCAGAAGAGGGTCGGCGCTTCGCATTCTGCGCCTAGGGCGGGTCGGCCTTTGGAATCGGTCAGCGCTTCTTTTTGGGTAGGCAGGCGGTCGATAATGTCGTGAAAATCCGTTTCGATGTCCTTTAGCTCTTCCGTACCGATGACATCTTCGAAAATGTAAAACCCGCAACGTCGATATGCTTCGAGGATGTCTGGATGTATCTGACCATTCTCTGTGTACCGAACTGGTCCGCGATTGCCCAACGTATGGGCACGCTTTTCACCCTCTCGTAAATAGGCCTGCATGGCGGCCTCTTCTTCACCGTAATCGGCTATTGCAGCGACCAAACTCATTGGCTTTCTCCTTGAATGCGATGCTAGCGCGACTTGTTACCTTTGCCTAGCGTACGAGGTTTAGGTCCGGTATTCGTGCAGCAAGCTCTTAAACGCGGCGGCAGTGCTGAAGATTGTGCGGTCCTGACGAAAGATTAAGCGCAGTTTCTAGCGAAAGACGCTGGTGGTTTGATTAAAAACGCACCGCGCAACAACAATTTGTTATGTTCGTTGTAGGCCAATGTTTTAAAAGAATTAATTTGATCAGAATTGCCTAAAAAATGCTCCTAATAAACTAGTTATAAGATGGTTATCTTCAATTTAATTCGATAATTTTGCGGGCTGTAAAAAAATACCGGCTGAAAACGAGTATTTCCCGGCAACGTTCGTTAAGCGGAACTTTCTTTTGCTTGGACTTCGGCGGTATCATTCCTGCGGCATGATTACGGAGCTTAGGAAGATGACGCTCATTTCGAAAAGCTACGAGGTTGAGGACGTCCTCGCTGCGCAGGAATTTTACCACAGCCGACAATGGACCGATGGATTGCCCGTCGTGCCACCGACACCGGATGCGGTTCAGGCATGTTTGGACTGGGCGTTGATGCCCGCTGAACATTTGATTGGTATCGAGCCGGTGCGGGAGCGAGCGATCACGGCGGAAAAGCTTGCCGTGAATGCGATAATGGCTGGTTGTCTTCCTATGCATTTTCCTGTCGTTGTTGCGGCATTTACCGCCATGCTGGAAGAACCGTTTTTGGTGCATGGAGCGACTGCCAGCACTGGTGGCTGTGCAGTGTTGGTGGTAGTTAACGGTCCCATTCGCCAAGAGCTTGGTTTGGATGGAACATTCAACGTACTGGGCTCAAGTGATCGTGGCACCACGGTAATCGGTCGTGCAATCCGTCTGATCCTCGGCAATCTGCTTGATGTACGGCCGGGTCAGATCGATCGTTCGACCTTGGGGCATCCCGGAAAGCTCAGTTATTGTATTGCCGAAGATGAAGAAAACGCGCCTTGGCCGTCACTGTCTGAGGATCGTGGTATTCCGAAGGATGCGTCGGCGGTTACCGTCATGGCCGCAGGTGCGCCGCGTCAGCTGATGAATGAATGGACAACAAATCCTGAGGAAATCCTCGACACATTCTGTGCAGAAATTAAGGCAAACCTGCGTCACTATTCTATTTTTCCTGGACATTACGCAATCGTGGTACCACCGCAGCTGCGCACTCATTTTCAAGAGGCTGGTTGGTCGCGTCAGGATATTCAACAATACGTTTTTGAGAATGCGCGAATTCATCGTCGAGAGTGGGCCGAGGTTGGCAAAGGCAATGTCGTGGGAAAACGTGGTGATCAGGAGTATCCCGCTTTACCGGATCCAGAGCATTTGCTGATTATCGCTGCTGGCGGGCCAGCTGGCGGCTTCGGCGCGGTGATCCCGCCGTGGTTGGGGCATAAGAGCAGGGCGGTGACAGTTGCAATTGGGGCCTGTCTCGATTGTGAGCCACCGACTAATTAGAATTGTTTAGAGAAGAGGAGATCGAAATGGAAATACTCGACCCGACCCATGAGGCAGATGCCGGGGGATTTGCGCTGGCGGCGCGACTCCCTGCGCTACAAGGTGCTACAGTTGGCATAATTTCAAACGGAAAGAAAAATACCATTCCTTTTTTTGATGCCTTCGAGAGTGAATTAAAGGAAAAATACGGCGTAACCGAAGTGGTCCGCAGGACCAAATCCAACTACAGCGCTCCCGCTGATATCCATTTGGTGGAAGAGGCTCAGAATTGGGATGCTGTCATTGCTGGTATTGGTGATTGAGGCAGTTGCTCGTCGTGCAGTTTGCATGATGCAGTGATCGGCGAAAAGATTGGCAAACCTGCGGTCAGCATAATGACTACCCAGTTCGTCAGTGCCGCTAAGCTCATGGCACGTGTCCTCGGTGCGGATGGTTATCCGTTTGTTATCATCGAACATCCTATCAGCAGCGCCTCTGGTGAAACGCTGGACAATTGGGCCCGTGAAGCTGCTGGTGAGAGCGTGGACCTGTTGATCGGCGCAAACAGCTAGCCCATGGTTGAGCCTAGGACCGGTGGTCCGCTGACCGGTTATAGGGTGGTTGAAATCGCTGGGATTGGGCCAGCACCGTTATGCTGTTCGTTACTGGCCGATATGGGTGCGAATGTCGTTCGTATTGACCGGAAGGAACAGACTGGGCTCGGTTTTGAATATGCCGGGGCGAAAGCAGATATACGTCGCCGCGGCCGTCCGTCAGTTGCAGTTGATTTGAAACACCCACGTGGCGTCGAGACGGTTTTGCGATTGATCGAGAGCGCTGATGCGCTTGTCGATCCGATGCGCCCCGGGGTTATGGAGCGGTTGGGTCTTGGCCCCGATGAATGTCTCGCTCGCAATCCCAAGCTGATCTATGGCCGCATGACTGGATGGGGGCAGGATGGCCCTCTGGCGCATGTGGCAGGGCACGATATCAATTACATCTCGCTGTCCGGTGTGTTGCACGCCATAGGCACGCGTGAGCGCCCGGTTCCGCCGCTCAACGTGATTGGTGATATGGGTGGCGGTGCCATGTTCCTCGTCATGGGTCTGCTGGCCGGAATATTAGAGGCCCGCAATTCCGGCAAAGGTCAGGTAGTCGACGTGGCTATGACAGAAGGATCGGCTTATTTGGCTATGGCTTGTTTTGGGCTCGCGTCTTCTGGTCACTGGACTGACGAGCGGGAAAGTAATCCCCTCGATGGTGGCGCACCTTTCTGGCGTTGCTATGAAACTAGGGACGGCAAGCACATTTCGATCGGTGCGGTCGAGGCGAAGTTTTACGCCATTCTTTTAGAGATGCTTGGCCTTGATTCCAGTCAGATGCCAGATCAATTGGACGCAGCGGGATGGCCCAAAATCATAAAAATTTTTGATGATAAATTTAAAGAAAAGACCCGAGATGAGTGGTGTGAAATCATGGAAGGGACAGATATTTGTTTCGCGCCCGTTTTAAGCTTCAGCGAAGCACCACACCATCCGCATAATGAGGCACGTGGCAGCTTTGTTGAGGTCGACGGAATCGTGCAGCCCGGACCCGCACCGCGTTTCAGTCGGACGCCGTCCAGCGTTAAAGGGGGCCCGCCTGATTTCGGGGAGCAGACGGAATTGGCGCTGGCGGCGTGGGGGTTTTCGGAACCAGAGATCGAAAACCTAAAAAACGAACAGGCAATAGGACGGAATAATTAGTGAGGTACTTGCAATTATTTTGGTGCGATAGCTTTCCCTCGTATTTGGAGCATGGAAGCTGTTATGAGAGTTGCAATTTTCCTAGGAGAATAGGTGTCTGATATTCCGTCAACTGCGTTGCCGCCCAGGGATATGCGAGCCCAGCGTAGATAGAAGGGGTACTCTCTTACATAAATTGCAACGGTCAATCTGCGTGGTCCACGCCTTCTAGATGGGCGATCCAATGTGGAGGCAGAGCATGTTCACGAGCACCGTCCCGTAACAGGTTGATGTAGCGTAATGACGGCTTTCCATCTTTGGAATTTCCTTCTGCCACATAGGAAACTGCTACGACGACATGTCCATTACTATCTTCTGTCTCCAGTTCAACTGGTTGGTAACCCGGGCCAGGCACCCCTTCTGTAACGTTGAGGCGGACTAACTCTCGTAGGGTAATTTTATAGATTACACCCCAGACTTCGCTGCCGGTGTCCTTTTCAATATTCGCCGGTGCTGCGCGGCCTCTGGGTATGCCGTTGAGATTAAAGCGCAGTCGATATCCGGACAAACGCCCTACTCGCCATTCTGTTGGACGCATGCGGCGGCGTTCGATGAACGCGCTGTCATGCATGTTGGCCCCATAGGCAAAATACCAGACCTGGTCTTCCGGCCCACCATTTAGGCGTAGGCCCCAGCTGCGATACCAGAGTTGTGCCAGTGGCCATGCACGTATCGCTATGGAAACCCAGATAAACCGGAGTCTCCTAGGAAGTCGGTAACGTGAGACCAGTTGACGCTTTGGTAGGGAAACGTTGAGCATGTTTCGTGAATAGCCGATTGGCGTGGATGATGAAAGGCAAGGCGTTTTCATTTCAGCGGTGAGGCTCTATTTTCGCGGCCGCAGGCAGAAAGATTCAGGAGTTTCGAATGAAAAATAGAATGTGCGAAATGTTCGGGATCGATGTGCCGATCTTCGCCTTTTCTCATTGTCGTGACGTCGTGGTCGAGGTGTCGAAGGCGGGTGGAATGGGTGTTCTGGGTATGGCCCGCATGAGCCCGGACCAGGTCGAAGCAGACTTAAAATGGATTGACGATCATATCGAGGGCAAACCCTACGGCATCGACGTTTTGATGCCGCAGAAAATCGACGATGTCAGCGAAATGAAGTACGACCCCGACGAGTTGCTGCCAAAAGAGCATGTCCAGTTCGTTAGAGACATGCTTGAAAAGGCGGGCATTCCAGAATTACCGACGGACGAGGCTGCTGAACTAAAACGTGAAATCGTTAAGGGTATGAATTTTACGCCACGTGAAAGCCTGGAGATGATTGATGCCTGCATGAAGCACCCGATCAAATTGATTGTGAATGCCCTTGGATCGCCGCCAAAGAGTTTGGTCGAGGAAGCCCATGCCAGGGGGATTAAGGTTGGTGCGCTTGCCGGAAAACCGCGGCACGCCATAAAACATCGTGACGTCGGCTGCGATTTTGTTGTCGCTGTTGGTACTGAGGCAGGAGGGCACACCGGTGAACTCTCTTCCATGGTGCTATGGCCCAGTATCGTCGATGCTGTGGCGCCAATGCCTGTACTCGGGGCCGGTGGTGTTGGTCGCGGGCGGCAGATGGCGGCAGCCCTTGTGTTGGGCTGTGAAGGAATTTGGGCTGGATCTCTATGGCTCAAGACGGCGCAGAGCGAAGTAACGCCTGAGATCAAGGCAAAGATGTTTGAAGCAGAGCACAGCGATTCCATTATGACGACGACGGTGACTGGAAAACCGTGCCGCACCCTGAATAACGCCTTCTCACGTGCCTACGATGCCCCCGGTGCCCCAGATACTTTACCTGCCCCTGCTCAGAATTACCTGTGGTGGCAGGAAGGCCGCACACGTGTGGAAAGAGTACGTGCCAAAGAATTTCTGACCTACCCGGTTGGGCAGGTAGTCGGCGACTTGCAGGAAGAAATTTCAGTTAAGGAGACGGTGTACGATTTATTGAACGAGATGCTCGATGCGAAGGAGCGTTTAGACGAAATGATCAGCTGATAGTCAGCACGGTTCACTATTAGTGATTTTCATACGTATCGATAATCATTCCTGATCCGTTAGGTGATTGATTGCTCTGTGGTACATCAAACATTGCTGACTTCACAGCACGGTGTTGAAAAATCTACCACGAATAATCGTCATTGGAGTGGCCTTCGGTGGCACGCGCGTTCAGTTTTCTAGCGGCGCGCGCGTGCCTCGTATGACTGCACGTCCTCTATTGGCTAAGACGAATATACGTCGACCATCCGCTCGGTGAATTCTTTAGCAATATAGTCCATCAGCAGGTTTGTTATGACTTTTTGGCGGCACGTCCTTTTTCAGAGCGTGGTCCCATTGGCTCAGGCTGGAAAGGGCCGTCGCGCATTTGCAAATAGGCGCGCACGCCTTCTGTGCGTTGTTTCTCGAATAACTCCTCGCGGTAATCTGTATGCGAGGAATGGGCTATCGCTCCTAGGGTCCCTTCGAGAATGAGGGCAGCGTTTACGCCAGCTGCTTGGATACCCTGCATCGCAATTGCCTTGTTGAGGCGGACAGCTGGTTCCGGCACTAACGCAATACGGGCGGCTAACGCTCGTGCTTTATCCATCAACTCATCATGTGGGACGAGTTCGTTAATCATGCCAATTCGATAGGCTTCCTCTGCGTCAAAATGGTCGCCAGTCAGTGCCCAACGGTTGGCGTTTTTCCAGCCGCACAGAGCAGTGAAGAGGTATGTTGTATTTGATACGTGACGGACTTCCGGTTGCGCGAAAACCGCCTTATCCGAGGCGATGGTGATGTCGGCAGCAAGTTGATACCAGAAACCGCCGCCCATAGCCCAGCCATTGACAGCAGCGATGATTGGCTTGCCGAGCTTCCACATATGGCTCCACTTATCGACATTCTTGGCGTCGCCGCGCTGCCATGCTTCCAGATAATCCGCGATGGAAAGTCCAGTTGGGTCTGTCTTCTTGCGACCGCTTTCCCCGGCGCCTTGATCATAGCCGGCACTGAAGGCTGCACCTGTGCCGGTCATGATGATCACTCTGACGTCCTTGTCCGCATCAGCATCATCGAAGGCACGATGCAAATCTGCTTCCATTTTCGGTGTTAACGCATTCATCGCTTCAGGCCGATTTAAGGTGACTGTTGCGATCTCGTCATTGACTTCGTAGAGCAGGCCTTCGTAACTCATGTTGCGACTCCTCAAAATTTGAGATTGTTGAAAAAGGAACCGCGCGATTTACCGCCGGCTAGGATGAAGGACATATCGGCGCCGCCGAGAAAGAAGCGCATGCCACGATTGACGAAGTCTGGAAGGATCCCTTCGTCATAGACGCCGCCAAGTCCAGCGATCTTGCCAGCGTCATGTGCGCTAGCGATGACCTTGTCGACGGCGGCCAAGAAATCAGGGTTGGTGGATTGGCCTGGGATGCCCATTGTCGTTGATAGGTCAGAACCGCCGACTAGCAAAACGTCGACACCGTCGACCGCAGCGATTTCTCCGGAGTTTTGCACCGCCTCCGGTGTTTCGATCATCATAACGACTAAGGTTTCCTCGTTACCACCTTCTGTCGCTTCTTTCGTTGGAACTGCTTCGTATTCGAGCTGTGGGCCGCCATAGGTCATTGATCGTATGCCGAGCGGTGGGAAACGGCAGGCGGCGGTGAAAGTTCGCGCTTCTTCTGCGTTTTGCACATGAGGGAAAATGATACCCTGCGCACCAGCGTCGAGGATGCGTGCAGCCCGATTGGTGTCTCCCTCTGGCACGCGCACGACCGGTGTGATGCCGACGGGCAGGGAGGCCGCACAAATCTGTCCCGCCGTATCTAGGTCCATCGTAGAATGTTCGAGATCGATGAAAAGCCAATGGAAGCCACATGCCTTAGCGATTTGTGGTGCTTCAACTGTACGCAGTCGACTGAGGTTGAAACTGGCGGCGAGTTTGCCTTGTTGTAGGCGCCGTTTGACGGCATTTGCGACGACGGCCATTGCTTAATTCCCTATGTGCTGGCGAATTTAATCTTGCGATACATTCTGCGTGCCAGGTGCGTTCGTTTCAAATCAAGATTGGGATTTTCATGACCCCGGGGTTGCGACAAGCGGTGTCGGCGGCAATCATTCCCAAAATCCATCCCTTTATCGAAGGAGCCACTCATGACCGACAAAAGAATCGAATTCGGAACCACCCTGCGTTCGGTCTACAACATTGCACAACTGGCCAAACAGATAGAGGATTTAGGGTATGATTTTCTTGGGTGCGGCGAGCATGTCAGTTTTCATGGCGAAACGGCGAATGGGCTGGTTTCCCTATCGGTAGCGGCAGGCGCGACGGAGCGGATTCGTCTTATGAGCGCGATTACACTTGTACCGCTCTATCCTGCCGCACTTCTTGCAAAGATGGGTGCTGCCTTGGATGTGGCATCGAACGGCAGATTTACTTTGGGGGTCGGCGTTGGCGGCGAGTTTCCAAACGAATTCGAGGCCTGTGGGGTCCCCATCAAACAGCGAGGCTCCCGGACCGACGATGCTCTCGAAGTCATTACCCGAACCTGGACGGAAACAGATGTTACGTATGAGGGGCGTTACACGACGCTCAAAAATTTTAGTCTGAAACCTTTGCCTTTACAAAAGCCTCGGCCACCAATCTGGGTATCCGGTAGGACCGACGCGGCGATGAAACGGGCAGCTAAATATGGCGATGGGTGGTTACCCTATATGTACACGCCTGAACATCTCGCCAACAGCATCGAGAAAATTAAGGCGTTCGGTGAAGAGCTCGGAATCGATTTGTCGGACTTCACTTTCGCTATTTACATCTTCTCTGCCGTGCATGAAGACAACGATACAGCGGTGAAATATGCGGCCGAACGATTGAGCAAACAGTATGCACAGGATTTTAGTCAGCTCGTGCACAAATACGCTCTCGCCGGGGATCCGGATAAATGCAAAGCGCGGCTCCAGGAATATATCGACGCCGGGGCTAGTGCGGTTTTCGTATCCTCTGCCTGCCCTGATGATTATATCGATACAAATCTGGAGATGCTTGCCAACACTGTAATTCCCGCTTTCCGCTGATAGGAGTTTATTCCCATGAAACTCGGCATGACGACGGGGAGTGGCAATCGCCATGTCACTCTCGATATGGAGATGATCCTGGAAGCAGAGCGTCTTGGCTACGACATCGTTCGGACCTCAGAATCTTACGGCAGCGATGCGGTGAGTACCGCCGCCTTCATCCTGGCACAGACGACAAAAATTCATGTCGGCACCGGGATCATGCAGTTCGGTGCGCGAACGCCGGCGATGACAGCGATGACCGCTATCAGCCTTGACCATTTGTCGGGGGGCGGTTCCGGCTAGGTCTGGGCCTGTCGGGGCCGCAGGTAATCGAAGGGTGGCATGGCAGTCGCTTTGGCAAACCGCTTGGCATGACCCGTGAATACGTATCGATCGTGCGTGAGATATTTAAACGCGAGGGACCTGTCGAGTATCACGGGACCTATTATGATATTCCCTACGCTGGTGACGACGCGACTGGCCTTGGCAAACCACTAAAATCGATCACTCATGCGCGCATAGATATGCCGATCTATCTCGCTGCCATGGGGCCAAAGATGTTGAGTTTGAGCGCTGAAATCTCCAACGGCGTTGTGCCGGGAATGTTTTCGCCAGAGAAGTGGCCATCGCTCAAGGAACCGCTTTTGGATGGTTTCGCAAAGGCTGCCAGTGGCAAGGGTTTCGACAGTTTCGATTTGGCGCCGGCCGTCCCGGTGTCATTGGGTGACGACACGCAGGAATGCCGTGACAAATTAAAACCCTACTACGCGCACTATATCGGCGGTATGGGTGCACGGGAGGTGAACTTTCATAACGCCAACGTTCGCCGGCTCGGCTTCGATGGAATGGCTGACCGTATTCAATCGTTGTTCCTCGACGGAAAGCGAGACGAGGCAGTTGCGGCAATCGATGACGATTTCATCGACGAGGTAGCGCTATGTGGGCCGCGTGATCGCATTAAGGAACGTTTGACCCGTTACACATCTCTGCCAATTCAGACCTTTCAGGTTCGCTTTCCGACGATGGATACTATCCGGCTGATGGCTGAGTTGATTAACTAACGTTCTTGCCCGGTCGTTCGAAGATCATGCAGCTCGTTGTCGCATGGGCAAGGAGCTTGCCGTTCTCATCTGTAATTTTGCCTTCGGCGTAACCGGCGCGTCGACCACTGCGAAGCACCGTGCCGACCGCCGTGATTGTTCCGGTATTGGCTATGACTGGTCGCATGAAGGTGATTTTAAACTCCAGTGTCGTTGAACCTTTGCCCTTTTCGAGGGTGGTGGCCACTGCAAGTCCCATGCAGGCGTCAAGCAAGGTCGCGGAATACCCACCATGTACCGTGCCTTGCGGGTTGAGGTGGTCATTCGTTGGCGCAGCTGTGATGACGACCCGGCCAACCTCTGCCTCGACCACATCATAGCCAAGTACTTTCGCCATCGTGTTGAGTGGCAGTGAGCCATCGACCAACCCCTGCACGAAGGTAAGGCCGCTTATATTTCGTTGTTCGGTATTCGGTACGGTGCCGTACCTCTTGGTTACCATCAATTCGTCTCCTCGGAGATGCTGGAAAATTTCGGTGCCTGCTGTTTTGGTAGACCTCGACGCCTACCGTGTAGTCATTAGGGTTCGCATTGAGTTGTGCCATGCGCCAGCGATATTCGATATTCATTCGCATCGTCCATGAGTTGCCACGCCTAGGACGATCCAGATATACCGTTCCAACCCTGTTCTCGATCGTGCATTGCGTGACCTTGCATTCCATCGTGATAACCTTCTTTCGCCTAATTTGCGGTCGACCGTAACGAAAACGGCCCTTAGGGCAAACAAAAGGAAATACACATGTTTTATGAGCCGAAAGATGGCCACGGTTTGTCAAAAAATCCGTTCAACAGCCTTGTCGTGCCTAGGCCAATCGGCTGGATCAGCAGCGTCGACAGGAACGGCATCGTTAATTTAGCGCCCTACAGCTTCTTCAATGCGACTAGCTACAGCCCGCCGACTGTCATGTTTTCTGCGGGCAAGGGCCAGGTCGAGGATGATGGTCGTAAAGATTCGCTGCGCAACATCATCGAGACCGGTGAGTTCGTGCACAACTTCACGAATTGGGACACTCGCGCGGCAATGAACGAAAGTTCTGCGACGACATCGATGGATGTTGACGAGATGGCAATGGTTGGATTGACACCGATCCCCTCGAATCTGGTCAAGGCTCCGCGGGTGAAGGAGACGCCAATCCATTTCGAGTGCAAGCTCATTCAGACAGTCGATCTGCCTAATAAAAGTCCGGATAATAAATACACTGTGGTGTTCGGTGAGGTGGTTGGTATCCACATCGATGATGATTTCATCTTGCTTAATGGCCAGATCGACATCGCAAAACTGCACCCCATCGCCCGCATGGGTTATCAAGATTACAGTGAGGTGACCGGTGAGACGGTCTTCACAATGGAGCGTCCAGGGTTCCGAGAGTAACTTCCAATATGCCACCATCGCCGGCTCAAGGAGCAACGGCAATTTTGCTGGCTGGAATTGGGCTTAGTTTTAGCGGGTTGATCGTCCGGCACATCGATGTGGCGGACGATTGGCAGATCGTTTTTTATCGCTCATCTGTCGTAGCGATTGCTCTGACGCTGTTCATGGTTTTACGGGACCGAAGCGCAGTCGCCCGGGTGGTTCGGCGTAGCGCGTGGCCAGGTCTATGTGCTGGCCTTTCGATCGCTGTATCAATGGTAACCTTTGTTCTCGCTATTAACGCAACCAGTGTCGCTAATACGTTGTTCATGCTTGCCGCCGCCCCCTTTCTGGCTGCGATTTTAGGCTGGCTTTTGTTGCGGGAGCGTGTGGACAGGGCGACTTGGATTGCCATGCTACTCGCTTTGGTTGGGGTTGGCATTATGGTTTGGCAGGGGATGACCAGCGGCAGTCTCTTCGGTGACGCAATGGCCTTGCTGACGGCGCTTGGGTTCGCTGGTTTTAGTGTGGCGCTTCGTTTCGGGCGGGATAGCGATATGTTGCCAGCGGTTTGTTTCGCCGGCTTCGTAAGTGCCGCCGTGGCAGCCTTCGTGCTCGTTTCTTCCGGGACTGGTTTCGGAATTCCCGTCAACGAATACGGACTTTGCTTGCTTTTTGGTGCCGTTGTTGCGTGCGGTCTCGCTACGTACGCATTCGGAGGACGCGCCGTACCAGCAGCGGTGTTGGCGCTACTTTCTCTGACTGAAGTGCTTCTTGGTCCTGTGTGGGTGTGGCTGTTTGTTGACGAAGTTCCGCACTTAATGACGCTGATCGGAGGAAGTGTGCTGCTCTTCGCAATTTTCGGACAGTCTGTGGCTAAAATGCGCTAGCGAGGCCGGGTAGGCTTTGTACCATTCGAGGGTTTAGGATCGTAAGCTTGTCGGAACATGCCAACCGCGAGAGCGTTATGCTAAAACCGGAAGATAACGAACTACTGTGCCGTGTCGGATCAGGCACACCGATGGGCGAATTATTCCGCCGCTTCTGGGTGCCGGCCTTAATCCTCTCCGAGATAGCCGAGCCGGATTGTGATCCGGTGCGGTTGCGGCTTCTAGGTGAAGACCTAATCGCCTTTCGCGACAGTGACGGACGCATTGGGGTGCTGGAGGAGCGTTGTCCCCACCGGCGCGCTTCACTTTATTTTGGGCGTAACGAGGAATGTGGCCTTCGTTGCGTCTATCACGGTTGGAAGTTCGATGTGGACGGCAATTGTGTCGATATGCCGAATGAACGTCCAGAAACTGATTTCAAACACAAGGTACAGATCAAAAGTTACGCGGCGGCGGAGTGGAGCGGCTATATTTGGGTTTATATGGGGCCGGCTGATCGTAAACCGCCATTACCAAAATTCGAATGGGCTACCCTTCCACCCACGCATGTATGGCAGCGCAAATGGCATTACTCGGCGAATTGGATGCAGGGTCTGGAAGGCGAACTCGATACTTGCCATACGACTTTTCTACACGGTGGTATCGACCCGGCTACATTGTCGCCTGGTCTTACAGAGTCGACTTCGAACTGGGCCAAGGATGGCATGCCGGAGCTCGATGTGCGCGACGCCGAACACGGTTACTACTATGGTTCGAAGCGGGATCTTGGCGATGGTATGTACAATTGGCGGCTGACGCAGTGGGTCTTGCCGAGTAACTCAATAATCCCGCACGCTAAATTTCCGATTTCTTCTCGCGCCTATGTGCCGATTGACGATGAAAACACCTTTGTTTTCGGTACTTCCTTCAATCCGGAAGCACCAATGACGCAAGAGGAGCGCGATTATCTTGAAACCGGCATGGGGGCCGCTCCGAAACTGATCCCGGGAACCTTCACACCTGAGGTTAACAAGACAAACGATTATAAGCGCGATCGCGCTTTGCAGCGGTCAGGACATGCGACGGGTATTCCCGGCGTCAACAATCAGGACCGCGCAATTGTGGAAGCAATGGGCTCAATCGCCGATCGAGAGAACGAACATCTTGGTACTTCGGATATTGCCGTGATCGCGGCGCGGCGAAAGCTTATTAAACTGGCAATAGAACTCGCCGACGGGAAAGAACCCGACCTACCGCACAACCCGGTGGCGTTTAATGTGCGGCCGATCGACGTGACGGTGAAACAAAATAGGCTTGACGATGTAGTGTCATGCTTTAGCGATAAGTTGCGCTTTGCCGCAGAGTAGTTTGGAAGCCTGTGATCAGGTCTCTGCAACTTGCTTGCGGGCTACTTCCTGGTCATCGTCGAAGTGGCGGTTCTCTAGTATGCTTTGGTTCGAATAGATCGAGCCGACGACAGCACTTGGACGCAAGGGCAATGGGATGCGTATCGGTGCCGGGACAACGCGCGGCTCTAATACTGGTTCGCCTTTGACTATTTTGTCATTAAAGCCCTCTAGACCGCCTTTCAAGTCTGCTAGCGGCCACGCATCGACGGCGGCATAAGCCTGAAGCAAAAAGCGGCGCGATCGGGTTGAGCGGTTGAAGGCGGAACCATGCAGCAATCGGGCATGATGGATTGTCAGTGTGCCAGCCGGTCCCATCAAGGGGACAGCCTTAGGAAGTTCGTCGGTCAACTCGTTTGCAGCGATCGCACCACAGAAATAGCCGTGTTCGTGATGATTGTAGGTCGGGCCCTTGTGGCTGCCGGGGACGACGAACATTGGGCCGTTCTCCTCGGTGCAGTCATCGAGATAAATACCCACCGCCAAAACATCATCGTTTGTATGAGGATAAAACGCCCAGTCTTGATGCCATTCGATAGACTCGCCGACTTCAGCGGACTTCATGTTGATTTTGGTGTTATGAACGCGAATACCGGAAGGCATCAATGATGAGAGCAGGTCCATGATAAACGGCTCGCCGACGAAATCGGCGAAAAAATCCGAATGTTCATGATGCGATTTGATCCGACGAATACGCGGTTTTTTCGGCGTATGTGACGGATCCAGGTCGAGCATGTCGTTGCCGGCGGTAACCTTGTAGGCCTCCGCACACATCCTTTCGGTCTCCCCGATGACGGCCTGCAGGCGATCCTGAGGCACGGCATCCGTGATCACGAGATAGCCGTCGCGATCGTAGCGATCCAATTCTTCCTGGGTCAGCGTCCGGGTCATCACCGTTACTCCTGGTGTGTGTTGCCAAGACAATAATATTGTCGCCTGACTTAGGCAAATTCTCCAATTGACGGGAAGCCGCCGGTGTCTTGCGAGATGGAAAGTAGCACGATGTCGAACGGTATGGGCCGACGTTTGAGTTCCGGCTGTTATTTTCTTGATGAGCTGACCGTTCGCCTTTTTCGAACGGTCGTCTATCTTACCTGGACAGATTGACGAACCCACATAAGGTGCCCCCCATGAACGACCTGCCCGACATTCTTGAATCCTCGGAAATTGTGCGCCAGGCGACTGGGTTCGTATTCACCGAAGGACCGCTTTGGCACCCCGATGATTTTTGGTACTTCAACGACATTAGGCCGGGCACGCTCTACAAAATGCGCCTTGGTGAAGAACCAAAAATGATCCGTAAAACTGTCGGTGGCAACGGGATGACCTTCGATTTGCAGGGAAGGATCATCCATTGCGAGGGAGAAGCGCGAAACGTTACCCGCACAGAATTGGACGGCACAGTGACCACCTTAGTCGATCGCTTTATGGGTGGCCGCTTCAACCGGCCGAACGATGTTATTTGTCATTCCGATGGTAGCCTCTACTTCACTGACCCGTCGATGCGGCGTCCCTTCTCCGAACGAGAGGTGCCTGGGCCGGAAGGGGAGGACGGAGTGTGGGCAGGCGCGCAGGTCTACCGGGTGGCCCCTGATGACAGTATTTCAGCTGTGGTGACCGTCGAATATCCGAACGGTCTCGCGCTGGCTCCTGACGAGAAGACGCTCTACATCGCTAATACACGTTCCAACCAATATGTTCATGCGATTGATATCGAAGTGGACGGAACCTACATTCGGCGTCGAATATTCTGTGATTTTAGTGGTGAAGAAATCGGTTTTCCGGATGGCATGAAGGTTGATAGCGCCGGTCGCGTGTTTTGCACCGGACCAGGTGGCATCTGGGTGGTTGAGCCTGACGGAACTCATATCGGGACGATACGCTTCCCGGAGCAAGCGATTAACATGGCCTTCGGCGGCGACGATCTTTGCACGTTATTTGTGACGGCGCGCACGTCGGTCTACACAGTTCGTGTCAAGACCGCGGGTCAGCCGCACCCGTTCTATCTCCAAGAGTAAGGAAAACTTCGGCATGCAATTCGGTGGCGTTGTCGCGACCAAAATCGACGATTGGAAAATTTTTACCTATCTGGAAGAACTTGGCTATCACAGTGCCTGGGCGCCAGATTCACAGATGATCTGGTCAGACTGTTACGCCACCTTAGCGTTGGCCGCGCATCATACGAGTAGCATTCGTTTGGGCACTGGCGTGTCAATCGCGGGAACGCGGGCCGCGCCGGTTACCGCACATTCTATCGCAACGATTAATAAACTGGCGCCGGGCCGAACGTTTTTAGGTATCGGCACCGGCCATACGGCGATGCGTATCATGGGTCAGAACCCTGTGCCGCCCAGTAAGTTTCGTGACTATCTACGGGTGCTCCATGGCTTGATGCGTGGCGAAGAGGTTGAATATGAGGGCCAGCTAATCCAGTTTTTGGATCGCGAACTTGAATGTATAAACACGGACGATCATATCGATATTTACGTTGCCGCGAATGGCCCAAAGGCGTTGGCAGCAGCGGGAGCCTATGGGGATGCGCGGGTCGGAGCTGGCAATGAGCCGGTGAGCCTATTCCATCGAAATATGGACCGGATGCGTAAAGGAGCAGAAGCGGTTGGGCGCGTCTTGCAGGATGATTTTCCATCCGCCGTTTTGACTTACGCCTGCATCTTGCGGTCAGGTGAGAAATTGACTTCAGACCGGGTCATCGAAGAGGTCGGGTCTGCCGCTCTATCAAGCCTGCATTTTTGGTACGAGATCTATCAACAGCGCGGCACCGACGCCTTTATACAAGCCGAAGTGCGGGATACCTGGGATGCCTATAAAACTTATGTCGAAAGCGAGTTTCCGGCAGAGCGGCGGCACCAATATCTCCACCGTGGGCATTGTGCCTTCACGCCGGATAGTGAGCGGCAATTTATCACGCCAGAGCTGATCCGCGCCTCCGGAGGGTTGATTGGTGAGCCGGACGAAATTGTCGAGCAGATCCGGATACTAGAAGCGGGTGGTCTGACTGAAACGTTGTTAATGCCGCCAGTTGCGGTCGCCCGTGATAATTTTAAATGTTTCGCGGATCAGGTTATCGCGCGCTTCTAACCCGCTGTCATACCGCCATCAATTGTGAGCTCTGCACCAGTCATCCAGTTCGACTCGTCCGATGCCAAAAAAAGGCAGCCATTTGCAATGTCCTCCGGTTTGCCAAAACGGCCCATCGGGGTTTTGTCGAGGCGGGGTTTGGAAAGTTCCGGATCGTTGTGGGTAATTTCTGTCATAGGCGAGGTCACGAAGCCTGGATGCACTGAGTTCACGCGGATGTTTTCAGTCGCGTATTGCAAAGCGACAGATTTCGTCGCGAGGCGGACAGAGCCTTTCGAGGCGTGGTAGGCAACGTTGCTTGGCGAGCCGACTAAACCGTAGATTGATGATATATTTATGATTGAACCGCCGCCGGCGGCTTTCATCGCCGGAACCGCATGTTTCATGCCCAGAAAGATGCCAGTCGAATTGACATTCATCACGGTGTTCCAATTGTCGATATCTTGATCTTCGATTTTCGGGGCAAATTTCGTGCCGGGCACGCGTCCAGAGACGCCTGCCGCATTGACCAGTATGTCTAGCTGCCCGAAGCGGTCGAGTGTCTGTCGTATCGCGGCTTCCCACTGACTTTCATCGGTCGTATCGAGATGAATATAGAGCCCGTTACCACTTTCTTTGGCAACATTATGGCCAAGATTGTCGTTGATGTCTGCGACCGCGACGCCAGCACCTTCTTGTGCATAGAGACGGCAGGCTGCAGCGCCAATACCCGATGCGCCACCTGTTACCAATGCCACTTTACCTTTGAGCCGTCCCGCCATTTTCTGTCCTCCCGATTGTTTGGCCTATAAATATTCCGATATGCCGTGCCCTCGCGCAATCAGGCTAAGACGACTTCGGGTGCTATCGCGGCCATGCGCCCGGGATTAAAGGGGCGCAAATCGATGGTAGTTTCTCCATTCCCGGCGATCAGTTCGGCCAACGCCTCACCTGTCGCCGGGGCGTTTAGCATACCCCATACGTTGTGCCCGGTTGCGATATATACGCCGCCGATCCCGGGTACGGCGCCGAGCAGAGGCAGCCCATCCTGTGTCGCAGGCCGGTAACACGCCTGCTCTGCTAAGATTTCTGAGGCTCCTAATTCAGGGGAAATGCGGGCAGTCATTTCGCGTAAGGTTTCGCTGGCTCCGGGCTCCGGTAGCACTTCGGCAGGGTCGAGTGGTAAGGGGTCGTCGCCGGAGAGGCCACAGACATAGGTCGTTCCGTCCGGCCGGGGATTGATCTCCGGTTGGGTCATCATGCCGGATTTCCATTCCAATTCGACGAACATGGATTCCGGTGATGGTTCGTATTTAAACACCAGGCTGTGCCCTTTTAGCCCATGTATGGCGGGTAGCGGTAACCATTGGCAGGCGAGTATTGACCAGGGTCCCATGGCGATGACAACGGCGTCCGCAGTGACTTCGACCCCATCGACAATGGCGCCTGTTACACGTTGACCATCTGGACCAAAGGCCAATCCGTCGACGCAGCCTTCGAGTAATGTCGCGCCGTTGTCTATTGCCTCCGACATCATTGCTGTCGTGAAGGCCGCCGGTTGGAGCTGGGCGGTGCTATCCGGTGACCCGAGTTGGCGATACACGACGCTGTTCTTTCCTAGCCAGGACGGTGGGTCGAGCCGCCGGTATCGGCTCATATTCTGATGGATGCTGCTTACAACACTCAGTGTTTCGACACGTCGGTAGCCCCAATTGTGATCTAATGTTGCGGCAAGTTCTGCATGTAGACCGAAACTGCGTCGGGCGAGGGGGGCAAGTGGCGACCCGTCACACCAATCTAACGCCAGAAATCCGCCAGATTTACCGGAAGCCGCGTTGGCGACACCGGTTCGTTCAACGACCGAGACTTCGACGCCCCTTTGGCTAAGGAAAAAAGCTGCCGAAGTGCCTATAACGCCACCGCCACAGATAAGGACCTTCAAGGTAATGGTCCCGTGTAATGGCACAGCAGTCCGCCACTGTCGTCGACGATGATCGCCCATTCTGGTGGGATAATAGATGTCCCTCCGGCCTCTTCGACGATTGCCGGTCCTTTGAAAGCGTAACCAAGCGGCAAATTAGATCTTGTGTATATTTTCGTCTCAGTCCATTCGTCAAACCAAACCGGGCGTTGCCCTGTCAGGGCTTCGCCACTGCTGCTCGGTATAAATTCCAAAGTTGGTTTGTCGACGTCGCCGGTCGAGACGAGCCTGATATTTACGATTTCAGCATCGTTTGCAAGGTCCGCATAGCCAAATGTTTCTTCGTGCCGCGCGTCGAAAGCCTGCCGCAGGCGGTTGAAATCCGCGTCGTTGGAATTCCAAGGAATAGCTAGAGTAAAGGATTGCTCGGCGTAGCGCATGTCTAAGGTGAATGCGTGGTGTTGTCGGTCCGCAGTGATCCCATCGTCCGTCAGCAGAGCGGCGCCTTGATTTCGCAGACCGTCGGCCTCGCGCTTCAGATCCGATAGCTCAAGTTGGGATAGCCGACCGCCCCAGGCTTTGACAAGGTCGCGCCGCAGATCCGCCATCATCTGGCCGAGGGCGGAAAGGTGGCCTGGGAAGAGCGGGATCAGCACCTCCGTCATGCCGAGTTCCTCGGCGACCAGGAAACCGTGCATGGGACCTGCGCCCCCGAAGCTGACCAGAACGAAGTCCCGCGGGTCGAACCCGCGATGCACGCTAACCTCCCGCACAGCACCGGCCATCTTAGCCACTGCGACGGAAAGAGCGCCATCGGCCAGACCAACGAGGTCTTCGGTACCAAGTTTATCTGCGACCGATTTGAATGCTGTCTCGGCTGCTGCTTTATCAAGGCGCAGGCCACCGGCCAGTGGGCGTTCACTATCAAGCCGGCCGAGCAGCAGATTGGCATCGGATATCGTCGGTTCCGTGCCGCCGCGGCCATAGCATGCCGGACCAGGGAGGGCGCCCGCGCTTTGTGGGCCGATCTGTAGTGTGTTGTCTGGTCCAATCCAGATAATTGATCCGCCGCCTGCGCCGATTGTGTGGATATCCAGCTGCGGCATACGGAGCGGATAGGCATCGATCTGATTGTCGTGCGACATACGCGGCGTTAAATTGTGTACCAGTGCGACGTCTGTGCTGGTACCCCCCATGTCGAAGGTGATGATGTCGGGACGCTTAGCCTTTTCGGCGACGTTGACGGCCCCACTGACACCGCCAACTGGGCCGGATAGGAAGGTTCCGGCGCAGCGTTGTGCTGCGATCTCGAGGGTCATGGCGCCACCATTAGAACCCATGATGTTTACTGGTGCGACGATCCCTTGCCCGGAAAGTTCCTGAGCCAGCATGCCGAGGTATCCGCTCATTACCGGGGTGAGATAGGCGTTAAGTACGGCCGTCGATGCACGCTCGAACTCACCACGCTCGGGTATGAGTGCCGCCGACTCGGTGATTGGAATGTTGCCTAGTCGGTCGCGGAGCGTTTGCGCGGCTTCATGCTCGTGGGCGGGGTTTATGTAACTGTTCACAAAAGTTACGGCGACCGCTTCGACCTTTTGTCTGCGCATAGCGACCGCAATAGCATCGAGACCATCGGTATCGAGGTCTTTCAAAATATTGCCGATATAGTCGATGCGTTCGGATACCTCATGTCGGAGGTCGCGGGGCACCAGGGCTTCTGGCCGTTGCCAGGTCGCATCAAACAGGCCTCCCGTCAATCGACGGCCTTTGCCTATTTCCAGGACGTCCCGAAATCCCTCGGTCGTCAATAGTGCGGTTTTTGCGCCGCGACGTTGTAGTAGAGCGTTCGTCGCGATAGTTGTTCCGTGAACAAACGCACGGATTGTGTCAAACGGGATTTTGAGTTCCTTCAACGCATCGAGAACGCCACGCCATTGCTCGCCGGGTAGGGACGGAACCTTGGCGGATAGAAGACGACGTTCACCTTCGTCATAGGCGAGTAGATCGGTGAAGGTGCCGCCTACGTCGACGCCGATAAGATAGCGATCTTGGTTCATGATACGTCAGCGCCCAACGCGCGAATTTGTACCGCATCACCAGGCGCTGCACCGAGTGCTGCGATGCCTAGTGGCCCGAGGTGCAGAGTATCGTCGCTGTCGCCTATATGTGTCCAACCGCGCAGAGCAGCTGCCCCGTCACGATGACAAAGCTCGATCAAATCTCCCTCTGAGACACCGAGATTATGGGCGGTTTCAGCGGAGAGGGTGATACGACGCCGTGTACCATCGATTTCGTCCTCGTTTGCCAGTGCCACGGGGAGCATAAGGCGGTTTGCACGAGCTCGCTCCCGTTCAGCTTGCGTCGCCGTTTTATCCACGGCGCCAACTTCGTCTAGAACGACGCCATACCGTTCCTTCGCTCGTATCAAATCGAGATAGCCGAGATGCACGTCGCGTTTAACCTTTGTCGGGTCGCGGTCTAGCGGATCGCCATAGCCACCGCCACCGGAGGATTCCAAGCGAACAATGTCGCCGTTGCGTAGCGGAAAACCGCCGACTTTGCCGGGAACGGGCGATGGTTGAATGATCTTGCCATCACGGATGACAATAAATCGATTTGCCGCGCCGCCGTGTGCGCCAGCGACGCCGAAGGGCGGGATGATCGCATGGTCAGCGAGCACGGAAAGGCTAGCGCCATCGCCGAGGATGCGGATATCGCGGCGCATTCCGCAGCCGCCACGGAATTCACCGTCTCCAGCGGAATCTTCGCGTAGGCCATAATGTTCAATGCGGATCGGGCATTGCATTTCGGCAATTTCAGCCGCTTGGACGACGTTGAAGTCTCCCTCGGGAAAGGCACGGACAACGTGATTGCCGTCTGCCGTAGCGGTCGCACCCGTGCCGCCCGCAGGATATTCATAAAGTAGAAAGATGCCTGCTTTCTCGGCGGCGGCTCCGGGCTGAGGTCCTGACATGTAGACATGGTTAGCACCACCCTTTAGATCGCCGACAAGTTTCTTTGGCAGCGCTTGTCCTAGCGCGGAGACCATTAGAGCCACCATGATTGCTCGGCATTCCGCCATGCCGCCGCAAGGTGCGGGTAGAGTTGCGTTTAAAAAACTGCCCGGAGGGTTGATGATTTCGATTGGGTTGAAGGAGCCGTGGTTTACCGGCGTTTCAGGATCGAGATAGGATTTAACGACGCTGGCGACTGCGTTAAGCGCCATCGCCGGACCTACATTGGTCGGACCGCTGGTCTGAGGACTACTGCCCGAGAAATCAGCAATCAAACGGTCGCCATCGACTGTAAGTTTTAACCGGCCGAGCAGTGGTTCTGGATTGTGCCCATCGCTGTCGAGGTAGCCTTCGGCCCGATAGGCCCCGTCTGGGATCATTGTGATGCGCTGCCGTGCTACGGCCTCTGAGCGAGCTATTAACTCCTCGACCGCGTCAAGGAAGGCTTTGCCGCCGAAACGCTTGAACAGCCGCTCAATCTGTTCCGCAGCTTTGCGCGAGGTGCCGAGCATGGTGTTGAAATCGCCACGACGTTCATGGCTAATTCGCATATTGTTTATTAGTAGGTCGAGGAAGGCATTGTTCATCTTGCCCCGTTCGCAAATGCGCGTGGGCACTATGCGCATGCCTTCCTGGTAAATTTCCTTAACTCTTCCAGACAACGAGCCCGGCGTCATGCCACCGACATCGCCCCAGTGGCAGCGCGTCGCTGCGAATATCGCTAATTTGGCATCGTGAAAGATTGGAAACAGCATCAGGATATCGTTGAGATGCGTGCCGCCTGTGTAAGGATCGTTGTGCAGGAATATGTCCCCTTCATGTATGTCGTCGGCGAAGGTCCTAACCACTTCGGCGGTGGAGTAGGGGACGGCGAAAATATGGATTGGATTGTCCGCTTCTCCCTGTGCGATCAGGCGCCCATCGGCTGTAACCAGAGCGCAGGAAAAGTCGTGTCCTTCGTAGATGATCGACGAATAAGAACTTCGGATCACATTGGCCCGCATCTCGTTGACGACGGCGACAAGTGACTCACGAATGAGTTCCAGGCGGCCTAGTTCGTTCATAGCATCCATCCCGCACAGGTTACTGTCACTTGACTATAGGCGAATGGAACCGTGAAGCGAATGCCGTCTGCTTCCGCTGGCATTGCGTTATGTCACGGTATAGCGAGAATTAAGACCTCAGGAATTCTAGAGAAGGGTCACGAGATGAATGACAGCGATCTTTGGGCATATTTGAACGGCAAGCTAGTGCGCGGCAACGATGCGGTGCTGCCGCTAACAGACCGGGGGGTACAGTGGGGCGATGCGGTTTACGATTCGATCCGCACCTATGCTGGCAAACCCTTTCAGGTTCCGTTCCGTATCGATCGGTTCTTTCGAAGCCTACAATACACCCGCATCAATCCAGGTATCACCAAAGAGGAGCTAGCCAAGGCGACGGACGAGGTCATCGAGGCAAACATGCAGCTGCTGGGTCCCGATGAAGAACTGAGCATAAACTACTACGTCTCTCGCGGTTCCATGCAGATGACCGATGGTCGGACGCCGTCGGGGACCGTCGCGATTTTCTGTCGATTGGTTGGATTCACGGGCTTTGCTGAATTTTACGTTCGGGGTGGTGCCGCGATCACGCCTTCGACACGCCGTACACCGCCGGAATGCGTCTCACCAAAGGCAAAAATATCGAATAAAATGAATCACTTCGTCGCAGATATGGAAGCAAAAGCTTATAATCCCGACGCCTTCGCCGTGATGCTCGATCTTGAAGGCAATATAACCGAAGGCACTGGTTCCAATTTCATGTTCGTGTCTGGCGGACGAATTAAGGTGCCGGATACACGGTTGGTTCTGAGCGGGGCCGATATGGATTTCATCGGAGAGCTCTCCTCGGATATGCAAATAGGCTCCGACGAGGGCACCTATACACCTTACGACGTTTACAATGCCGAAGAGGCATTTCTGACAACGAATAGCTTCGGTATCTTGCCGATTACCAGTATGAACGGTCTGCCAATCGGAGATGGCAAAGTCGGACCGGTTACACGTCGACTGACAGAGGCCTGGTCTGACAAGGTGGGCATCGATTTTGTGGCTCAGGCCTTGAGGCATCTCGATCCCGAATCGCGTGAAACACTGGAAGCAGAGCGGGCTGCATCGGCTTAAACGTTTTTGGACTGAAATTAATTTAAAGTGAGAATGCATGGCTGAATACGATTGGTGCGACCGTGCAGGCACCCTGTTCGAGTGCGAAAAACAACCTGCCTTAGGATCGCGTGGCATGGTCGTCACCAATCACCCGCTGGCCTCGGCTGCGGGTATGCAGATGCTGGCTGGTGGCGGCAACGCCTTTGACGCCGCAATCGCGTCTTTCTTCGCCCTGACCGTTGTTGAGCCGATGATGGTGGGAATCGTTGGCGGCGGCATGTGCCATATTCGGTTTTCCAATGGGAAACATACGGTGATAGACGGCCAGGTACGTGCGCCGCTGGCATCCGGTCCAGACTGCTTTCGGCCCATCTCGGACACGCTTCCGGACTATCTGGAGACTGCAGGACGGGAGAATGCGATTGGTCCAAAGGCCGTAGCTTCGCCTGGCAATCTAAAAGCCTGGTGTGAAATCCTCGACCGTTTTGGCACCGTCTCGCTGGCTGATGCTATGGCGCCGGCAATTGGCTATGCGTCGCACGGGTTTGCCGTGACCCCTTATCTGAACGAATGTATTGCAGACGCAGCGGAAGATTTGTTGGGTGATGCATCAATTTCGGCAATCTTCCTCCCGGATGGCAGCCCAGCTTCCGCTGGAAGCCGACTTGTTATGGGAGAATATGCCGAGACGTTACGGGCGATCGCGTCGGAGGGGTCGGATGTTTTCTATGGTGGAGCGTTAGGAAGAACGGTTGCGGATTATTTCCATAAGTCCGGTGGCTTTCTTTCGATTGCGGATTTAGAGAATTACGCGACGATCGAACGCGACGTTATACGCGGCACCTATCGTGGCTACGAGATAGTCGGTCCGCCACCGCCCGCTGCCAGTGGTATACATATCGTCCAAATGATGAATATTTTGGAAGGTTTCCCTGTTGGCGAACTTGGCTTCGGAACGCCGGAAATGCTGCACCTACTAGCAGAGGTCTTGAAGGTTGCTTTCGCTGACCGCCAGGCGGCAACAGCAGACCCCGCTTTCGTTGATGTCCCTGTCGACCATCTGATTTCGAAGGCTTATGCGGATAGGCGGCGGTCAGAGATCGATTTAAAACGGGCGAAATCGTGGGAAGCTAGTGTTGCTTTGCCTGAATCGACGAATACAACGCATTTGACCGTTGCTGACGATGAGGGGAACATCGTTGCCATGACACAGACGATCAACAGCACCTTCGGAGCACGGATCGTGGTGCCTGGCACGGGTATCATCCCAAACAATTACATGTATGTTTTCGATCCTCATCCGGGCCATGCGTTGTCAATCGCACCGGGTAAACGGGTAACCTCTTCCATGTCGCCAATGATGGCGATTAAAGATGGTAAGCCGATCGTGGCGCTCGGGCTGCCGGGCGGACTTCGCATATTTCCGTCGGCGATGCAGGCGTTGATCTCGATTATTGACCATGGAATGAGCGTGCAAGAGGCCGTTGAAGCACCAAGGCTTTGGACCCAAGGTGGTTTGGTTGAGTTGGAAACCGGATTTCCAGATAGCGCGCGCGACGCCCTGACGGAACGCGGGCATGACGTGCAGATGATGCCACATGTGGGCGGTGGTATGAATGCGATCGCGTTTGGTGACGACGGGCAGATGACAGGCGCTGCCTGCTGGCGGGCAGATGGTACGCCGATTGCGCTCTCCGGCGGTTTGGCTCGGCCAGGAGTTCGTTTCTGGCCAGACAAGCCAAGGCACTGAAGCTTCACTCGACTGGGAGGTTGGCTCTAGGTAAGTGATCATTAAGTAAAATATAAGTATTCCTGTCCTAAACCTGGCTTGTCAGTCTCTTCTTAAGCGTTTTGATTGTTAATCAGAGTTGCAGCGTTCCTGATGAAGTATGCCCAATGGTTGGTTTAAATTCCAAAAAAACCAGCATCTCCCCGAAATAATGCCCGTGAGGTTTGCGCGCGGTTCAGTTGAATTACTGCAAGCTTCTGAGCGGATCTTAGGTTGCGTGATGACAACGGAGTGCCTTGCAGACGAATTGTCGCACCGATAGGTTCACCTTGAATTTTCAGCCGATGAGCAGGCGCTAATATGACGACACGAATTCTCGTTCCCACCGGTGCGTTGGGTATCAGCTTCAGCGAAGAAGCGTTGGCGCTTGGGATTGCGGCGAACCCAGACATTATTTGTGTGGATGGCGGATCGACCGACAGCGGTCCATTTTATTTAGGAACAGGAACGTCAAAATATTCCCGCACTGCGACGAAGGAAGAGTGGCGCCGTTTAATGATTGCGCGTGAGGAAGCTGGCGTTCCCCTCGTTATCGGGACCTGCGGGACCTGCGGCGCCGATGCTGCGGTCGACTGGATGTTGTCCATAACCCAAGAACTGTCTGAAGAACTCAGACAAAATGTTAAGATCGCGACGCTTTACTCCAGTCAAATGACTTCGGGCGTGAAAACTGCGCTGCGAAACGGACGTATCTCGCCGTTATCGCCGGCACCGGACATCTCTGACGAAGGTTTGTCACGTACCGAGAACATCGTCGCTCTTGCCGGAGCGGAACAAATTAACGCTGCGCTTGATACTGGTGCTGATATTGTGTTGTGCGGACGAGCGACGGATACGGCGATTGTCTCTGCGTTGCCGTTGAAGCGCGGCGAGCATGCTGGAGCAGCATGGCATGGTGCGAAGATCGCTGAATGCGGTGCGTTGTGCAGCACCGACCCGACGAGCGGTGTGATCTTGTTGGAAGTCGACGAAAGCGGATTTACAGTGGAACCCTTAGGGGAGGGGGCTTGTTGCACCCCACATTCCGTGTCTGCCCATATGTTATACGAAAATTCGGACCCTTTTGTGCTGTATGAGCCGGGAGGGCACCTTGATGTTTCGGGGGCACGATACGAAGCATTGGACGAACGCCGCGTGCGCGTCACCGGCTCGGAATGGGTGCCTTCCAATCGGTACACCGTAAAGCTTGAGGGTGCTCGTGTTGGTGGCTATCAAACGACGATAATGGCCATTTTACGTGATGAACGTTATGTCGCTAAGGCTCGGGAATGGGTCCAAAAATTACAGACTTTCGTCTACGGCCAAATCGAAAAGCGGATGGGTCTCGCCGTGACAGACTACGAACTAGAGTTTCGTCTTATCGGTGTCGATGGCGCGCTCGGTTCGCTTGAACAAAAAGTATCTGCACCGACCGAGGTCGGTGTGCTTGGTATAATTACGGCATTGGACGCAGAAACATCGAGTGAGATCGCAAAACTAATCAACCCCTATTTGCTACATTATCCGCTGACACGGGATGAGGAACTACCGACCTTCGCTTTTCCGTTCTCGCCGGCGCATTCCGACCGGGGGCCGCTTTACGAATTTTGCCTTAACCATGTAATGGTTTTGGAGGAGCCGATGGAGGCGTTTCGCTTGTCAGTAACAGAGACGGCGCATGGCTAGGCTGGGTGATACAGTATTCAAGGTTCGTTCGAAGAATGCGGGGCCGTTCTGGGTGACCATCGATATTTTCTGTGGTGATGCGGAAACGTTCGAAAAAGTGTCGAAGGGACTAACTACAGGCGCGGTTGCGCGGCTGTTCCATCAGCCGACGCAGGAAGTTAAACGTTTCGAAATAGTGGATTTAAACGTAGTCAAGTTCAGCTTTCCCCGTCCTGTTGTCCAGGGGCACCGTTGCGACCGCGACATGCACGGCGCGCAGTGGGCGGTGTTGCTTGCCGAGCACGAACTCGGCAAACATTAGAATTACCGATTTACCGATGATGGGTTGAAACCGCTGGCGCGTTCGTCGCGGCCCGTCGATGCCAGTTCGCTGGTCGGATCACCGGCAATACGTGTTGCCTGGAGTATGCGTGTTTCGTTGAAATCGTATGGCCTCGCGCGGTGCAGCACGCAGCGATTATCCCAGATCAGCAAATCACCAACGGTCCAATGGTGTGTGTATACCCGTGGCGCCCGGGCGGCACGATCGAGAAGGTCATCGAGAAGTGACTGCGCGTCCTGGTCTTCCATTCCGGGAATACGATAGGCGTGACGACCAATACAAAGGCATTTTCGTCCTGTAACCGGGTGTACCTTGACGAGAGGGCGCAAAGGCGCGCCCTTGTCATGGTAACCGTAGGCGGAACCGGTTTCGAATTTATAGCCCATCTTGGCCTGCGACGCGTAGAGCGAATGATAGGCCGATAGATCTTCGATTCTCGCCTGGGTGACCTCGTCCAGAGCTTCATAACCGGCTCGCATGTCGGCTAATTCCGTCTCACCACCTTCAGGCGGTACGACCAGAGCGGAGAGTAATCCGGCTTTGGCTGCCATTGGCATATATGTGCTATCGAGATGCCAGCCCTCATTGCCGCGCAGTGATTTAAAGCGCTGCTCGTCCGATTTCATGATCGAGCCGTCCGGATTCTTGTTAGAAATTTGGACGCCTTCCTTACCTTCGCGAAGTATCTCTATGTCACCAAACCGTTTCCCGAACGCGACCTGATCCGCATCGTTCAAATGCTGCCCGGGAAATACTAAGGCCGCGTGCTTTATGAACGCGTCCTCTACAATGCGCCACGTTGGCTCGTCGAGGTTTGCGAGGTCGATGTTTGTTACGACGGCACCAAGGCTGAGCCCTTCAATCGGCATTACAGTGGGGACCATGAAACACTCCTATTGCGCACGTGGATCTGACGTTATTATCGTCGATGCCATGTGTTGAAGGCAAATCGCGGCCGGTTAGCGAAGGGCAAGAGAGATGAACGAAGCGGATTTTAGACAAGCTTGTATTGATGAGGGCTATGGAGAGGCTCAGCCGCTTATCTT
>PBDC01000094.1 GCA_002717185.1 Rhodospirillaceae bacterium | reverse complement strand
CCTGTCTGAAAGACGACATCACTTTCTCCAGCATAGGGAATTTTGTTGCTACTGGAATTGAGAATACCGTGCGCCCAGTTGAACCCTCGCTCCAAACATCCAGCGATGATCCGGCTATGCGCCAACCGCTCTGTATCCCCCGGCCTCAATCCGGGAAATACGTCCAGGTAAACATCGTCCAGTAGGTCAGCCGCGATCTTGAATTTCCTGACCTCCTCCGGAGTTTTGATCCAACGCACCTGATCCATGATCGCTGTGCAATCGATCATGTCCATGGTCGGCACCGCATCGGCCAGGATCGACCAATCTCGTGCGCTGACATAGTCGCGCTCAAATCCGACTCGGGACTTAGCAAGCCCTTCGTCATGCAGCACCTCAGCCAACCGACTGTATGGCGATTCGACATAACCTTCGTAGATCACCTGCCTTTTAACCCAGGAATCGCGCTCCGCCAGTCCAGCCGCTGTGCCGTTTACAATCAGCACCGGCTCGCCCTTGCGAGGCCACAGCACCATGACGCCACGATCGGAGTCAGGCAGGTCGAGTAGGCGCGCAAGCGTGCCAGGGTAAGCAAAGCCGCTGAGATAAGTGAAATTGCGCCCTGACCGGGCTACCACTGCATCGAGTCCATTCTCGTCTAGCAGACTATTCAACCGGTCAACATTTATAAAAATATCTCGCTTGGTATCAGCCATTTTGTCTCTCCTAACGTGTGCCAACCCGCTTGCGTCCCCCGGATTGCGCCATCACCCAGGCCGGGAAAACACCCAATAGCGCGACCACTGCCAGCACCATGAAAGCATCGTGATACCCCATCGTACTAGCCTGCGCGTAAATCATATCGCCCAAATAGTGAAAGACACCAGGTGCGCGCTCGGTTTCCGGCACGCCTGCCTCCGCGAATAGACGCAGCAATGCAGCGGACATCTCCTGCCCTGTCTCGCCAGCACCGGTTTGGGTCGAGGTGAAAGCGTCGCCATGGAACGGGATACGCCATTCCAAAAAGACGACTATGATGTTGGTACCCAGCGCGGCGCCCAGTTTGCGTATAAAATTGATCGAACTGGCACCCTGATGGACGAGGTCAGTCGGTAATGATTTTAGTGCCACCGTATTGGTCACAGGCCGCGTAAACGCTGTGCCCGCGCGCATCAGCAAAGTAAGCCCGACAATGGTCCAGAATGGCGTATTGACATCCGACAGCGCCATCAGCGCGTACGCCACAGAGAAGAATACCAATCCAATATAAATCATGTATTGAGGCGAGATCAGATCGGTCAATCGACCCGCCAACGGAAACAGGACCAGCAGAGACAGGCCCGCCGGGATCATCATCAAGCCTGCGTCAAGCGCGCTGTAATGTTGTATTTGTTGCACGAAAAGCGGCAGCATGAATGTGGAGGACAAAAATGCACAACCAGTAAAGAAGGCGATCAGCGCCGCCGCACTGAATTGCACATTCCGGAACAGGGAGAGGTTGACGAGAGGACTATTTCCATAGAGCTGACGCAAAACGAATCCGATACCGCCGATGAGGGCGACTGAAAACAGTCCTATTATGTCGCCCGAGGACCAGCCAAGACGCTGGCCATAACTAAACCCTAACAAAAACCCAAAAAGTGACGCGCATAGCAGGATGAAACCGAGGAAGTCGAACCGCGGAATTCTTTTCGGAATCTCCCGCGTCGGCAGGAAAATATTGCAGAAAATCAACGCTAGAAAGGCAGTTGGCAGCGAAAGCAGAAAAACCGCCCGCCAACTAAATTCAGCGATTGCTAACCCTCCCATGGCGGGTCCGAGAGCTGGCCCCATCACCATACCAAGGCTGTAAATCCCCATCGAGAGCCCCTTGCTCTCCGGTGGGAAGACACGAAAAGTGAGAGCCATACCAAGAGGCTGGATAACGCCGGAGGAAACACCCTGCAGCACACGTCCAAAGACCAGGCTGCCCGAATCTTCCGCAAACCCGCTCATCAACCCTCCCAACAGAAACGCAATGAGGGCAATAGTGCACGTGCGGCGCTCACCGATTACTTCTATCAGCCAAGCACTCAGCAGCATTCCAGCAGTCTGTGCCGCGAAATATCCTGTCGACAGGAGTTGTGCCTGATCCCGGCCAATCCCAAAAGCGCCCATAATCTCCGGAAAGGCGACATTGACCGTTGACCCAGCGAGCGCAACGGTCAATGTCGCCACCATGCAAGTGCAGGTCACAAGCCACTTATAAATAGGACCGTATCGGTCGAAGAGGTTATCTATCGTTTCGGCGTGCGCGATGGGACTCTCGGATGTTCGCGGTGGCACAGCGGCACGACTATATCACGCTGCGCTGCTATGCCGTTTCCCGGATATGACCTTAGGCAGGCTAAATCATCATGCAGCCTGCACGCGGTCGTAACCCGGGACAACAAGCGCGTCCAAAAAATCGGCGATGCTATTTGCATCCGCCAAAATATTGACAGTATCAGCGATGCCCTTTGCGTCCACCTCTACCGGCGCCAGCAGGGCCTGCGCCTTGCCCTCCACCTCAACTGTCGACATCGGTCGCACCGGAGTGCCAAGACTGTCCAGCACCTTTGCCTGACGGGATGCACCACCACGCAGATTTAGCTCAACGCTGGTCGCCATTTTTACCGGCACCAGACTGTTGAGCTCCGCGTCAGGCTGCGCCTGAACCTGATCGACGATCGACAAAATTTTCTTATCGTCGTGATGATCCGATCCATAGGCGTCGTAGTGGCGCGGACCGTAGGCCAATGTCGCACCGACGATGTAGGGCATGGAGTATTGCGCTGCCATCACCGAATCTGGCCGTCGCATCATGTGGCTTTCTATCGCGGTGTTCGGTGCACGTACCGTGATACCCTCTATCTCCTCCACTGGGATCGAGAATCCATCTGTCGCCTGCTCTAGCGCGTCGATCAGCGAATGGAATTTCCGGCAGCAGGAATAAGGCTTCATGCTGATGTCGTGGATTTCAAAGGGATCATCCCCCGATTTCTTTAGGAGAGTTGGGTCAGCATCGACACCGAATAGCGTGAAGAAACCGTAATTGCCTTCCAGCGCTTGTACAGGCGCCGCGAGGCCAAGGCGCGCAAGTTGCGCTGCGATCACGCCGTTATGCGCCGGGATGCCCGCATGCATGCGTTTGACCATCGTGCCTTTTGGCTCGAACGCAAACTGGCAAGCACCGCTCGACATGGACAGCGCGATGCCCCAGGCCTGTGCGATCTCTGACGCATCAAGCCCATATAGCTTGCCGGCCGCCGCCGCGGCCCCAAATACACCGAATGTCGCGGTGGGATGAAAGCCGCGATTGATTACGCCAAGTGCGTTCGCCGCCATGCCTACGCGCGTCATGACTTCGTACCCCATGACAATGGCTGACAACAGATTCTTGCCGCTGGAACCCATCTCTGTCCCTGCGGCCAACGCTGCTGTGATGACTACCGCTCCCGGATGGCTCATCGATTTGTCGTGGGTGTCATCCAATTCATAGCCATGCGCCGAGGTGCCGTTGACCATGGCCGCCGCGTTGGCCCCAGCGCGCTTGCCGCTACCAATCAGCAGCACCTTACCCCCAGCACCGTGCAAGCCGGCCCATTCGGTTAGGGTCCGCCCCCAAGGCTGCACGGACCCACACAGGGTGACGGCAGCATAGTCGATCAGAAGCCGTTTGAGCTGCTCATGATCCTCCGATGAAAGACGGTCCGCGCTGAAGTCGACAACCTCTTCCGCTAACGCGAGCGAGATACCTGCGTATTCCGACATACCCCATTCCTCCATGAATGCATTGCTCCCAGAACGAATGACTCAGGCATATTTCGCAGAAGGTCGCAACTTGAGATCCCAAAAACCCGACTAGATGGTAACGCCAAGCTGCCGTGCCATATCCGGAAATGTACCGGCGACAATGTCATGACTCGGGTTCGGTTCCGGATCGGGCGGTCCTTCCGGGCCCCATTCATCTGGACGCTTCACAAATGCTGTTGTGAAACCACACGCTTTTGCGGCGTCAAGGTCGAAATTATGGCAAGCGACCATGCATATCTCGCTCGGGTCTAGCTGCAAATATTTCGCCACGGCTTTGTATGCCTCCGGCAGCACCTTATATTTACCAATCGCTTCACACGAAAACACAGCGTCCCAGTTCAGCCCATTCGCTTTAGCCGTATCCATGATTATCCGGAAGCTGAGGATCGTGAAGGAAACGCACATGTACTTTTCACGCAGCTTCGGCAAGGTAGCCGGAAAATCCGGCCAGCATTTGAGATTATGCGGCGTAACATAGGCGATAGTGTGCCGCTCCTCGTCCGTGAAAGCACCGAGGTCGTGCTCTTCTATCAGGCTGTCGAGTGCCATACGGTGGGAAACGTCGAAGTTATAGGCCGGCGGCTCCGTCTCGCCGAGATTAAGTATCTTTCCAAGCGAACGACGCCGGAATTCATTAGTGATATGAGTCCAGTCCCGTTCGATGCCGTGCTTCTGACCCATGGCAGTCAAGGCCGCTTTAACCCCGGCATGCCAATCCAGAATGGTCCCACCCGTATCGAATGTCAGCGCTTTGACGTCTGCAACGCTCATCGCTGCCTCCCTGTGATTTTAGCAGTCTATTGGTTTTTTTGACTTCTAGAACTTCGATCAATGGTTTTGTAGATACCGCTCGATTTGACCCCCAACACCGGGCGCGCCAAATTAATGGCACCTAAACAGACTAGGTCCTTGCAATGAAGACAAATCTATTGGCCGACAAATTCGCGATCGAGTTTGATGATCTCGATTTAGCCACTCTCGAGACTGCTGCGCTCGACGAAGTTCGCGAACTGTGGATGCGTTACAAAGTTGCCGTGTTCCGTAACCAACAGCTCACCGATGAAGCCCTGGTCGGCTTTACCAAGCGCCTCGGCCCACAGCACGTCCATGTTCGCGACCAGTATCACGACGAAAAACACCCCGAGATTATGTTCGTTTCCAACCTGCAGGAAGACGGTCGCAATCTCGGATCGCTCGGCAATGGTGACCTGCGCTGGCACACCGATCAGAGTTATACAGCCAAACCCGTGCACGGCACGATGCTCTATGGGGTTGAGATCCCCGAGGATGGTGGCGCGACCTGGTTCTGCGACCTGGGGTCTGCCTATGCGGACATGCCTGCGGAACTGCGCGCCTTGGTCAATGGGGAGACCGCAAGCTTTTCCGGCCTAAAACCGGATTCGACTCAAAGCGCTCCTCTACGCCCGGATCAAATCGCGAAGATACCACCGCAACGCCACCCGCTTGTGCGGACGCATCCTTATCTGAAATATAAGACGCTCTATATTAGCCCAAACCATATCATGCAGATTGGCGACCTGGACTTGGCCAGGACGGAGAAAATTCTTGACCAGCTGGTAGATTGGGCGGAACAGCCTCGATACACCTATTGCCACAAATGGCGGGTCAACGACTTGGTACTTTGGGATAACGCTGCCGTTATGCACCGACGTGACGGCTTCCCTTCCAGACAAAGGCGGTTTCTGAAGCGTACCGGTTTTCATTTTCCAGAAGAACTGGGCATCCCGTATTAATCATTTAGCCAGATACCGGTACAAAGTCAGGCAAACCTTGTTGGCACTTGGAGAATGACCATGACCAAGAAACTCAGCCTAAATAAGGAACCAAGTGCTAAAGTAGTCCCGCTGACCAAAGAGATCGGTGCAGAAATTCATGGCGTCGATTTGTCCAAACCGGTGAGCAAAGAGCTGTTTGCTATAATTTATCAAGCCTGGCTCGACCATCTCGTCCTTCTATTACGCGACCAATCCCTGACCGATCTGCAAATGATCGAGTTCAGCCAGCACTTCGGAAACCTAGACCTAGCTCCGATCCCTGGTCACGGCCGTGCTTTTGTCGAAGACATCCCGGAAATGTTCGTCATATCGAACGTAGTCGAAGACGGTTACAAAATTGGTTCTCTCGGCGATGGCGAATGCTTATGGCATACCGACATGGCCTGGACCCCAGTTCCGGCCAAGGCCAGCTGCCTCTACGCCTTGGAAGTCCCCAAGACAGAGGGGGATACGGGATTTCTCAACATGTATACCGCTTACGAGACGCTGCCACAGGAATTACGCGCGCGGATCAAGGGCCGCACGATCAAGCACGATACGCAGTACACGTTGGACGGTCTCGATCGCAATGGCGGCCCGCCGTTGGAAGAAGCAATAGCGTCCAGCACATTCAACGTGGCCTCAATACCCGGTGTCAGTCATCCCATCATCCGGACCCACCCAGAAACCGGCCGCAAGGCACTCTATATTGGACGTCGGCAAAACACCTATGTGAACGGGCTACCAGTAAGTGACTCGGAAGTGCTGCTCGACGAGCTATGGAGCCATGCGGATAGCCGAGGTAAGGTAACGCTGCACCATCGCTGGCAGGTCGGAGATTTGATGATCTGGGACAACCGTTGCGTCATGCACCGACGGGATGCATTCTCTTCTCACGCCCGGCGGATCATGCACCGAACACAGATACAGTCGGACTTAGCGCCTGCGTAAGGCTCAACCGATGGTCCAGCCACCATCGATTAGTAGTGCTGCACCGGTGATCAGAGCCGCAGCATCCGAGGCGAGAAAGACGATCGCGCCCATCAAATCTTCGACCTGACCAATCCGTCCTAGTTTTATCTTCGAAATGACGTAATCGTTCATCTCTTTTTGCGCCAAAAACGGTTTTGCCAGTGGCGTCTCAATGAAGGTCGGTCCGATGGAATTGACCCGGATACCGTTTGGCGCGAACTCCAACGCCATTGCCTTAGTCATTCCTTCCAAACCCCATTTCGAGGTGCAATAGACTGTCCGGTTTGGGCCGCCAACGTGCCCCATTTGCGAGGAAATATTGATGACTGACCCTGGCCTCTCTGCCGCGATTAATCCATCGGTCACCGCCTGCGCTACGAAATACGCGGCTCGAACGTTGAGGTCCATAATCGCATCGAAGTCATCAACCGTAGTATCGGCCATCGACTTCGGCCGGTTCGTACCCGCATTGTTGATCAGAATATCAAACGGACCTGCCTCGGTGATCACAGATCGAGCCGTGTGGATATCGCTCACATCTAAGGTTTTTGCTTCAGCTTTGCCACCGCGCGCAACAATTGCCACAGCCGCATCCTCAATCTCGGAATAAGTTCGCGCAGTCAGAGTGACAGCCGCACCCGCTTCGGCTAGCGCGGCAGCGGCCGCCAGGCCAATTCCGCGACCAGCTCCGGTGACAAGTGCTTGCTTGCCGTCGAGCCGAAATGAGGGTGTTTTAGGCAGCTCCACTGGTCAGTCCGCCGACGTCGCGTAACCGACGTTGCGGCCGCCATAGCGTCGTATCCGGACATTCGCCTGTTCTGCATGACCCGCAAACCCTTCCAACATACAGAGCCGCGAACAATAGGCACCGATCTCCGCACTCGCCTCGTTAGTTAAGACTTTCTGATAAGTGCAGGTCTTCATGAACTTACCGACCCATAAGCCGCCCGTGTAACGCGCCGCCTGTTTCGTAGGCAACGTATGGTTGGTGCCGATCACCTTATCCCCATAGGAGACGGTGGTGCGAGACCCAAGGAACAGCGCCCCGTAGTTGGTCATGTTTTCCAAGAAATAGTCCGGTTCTTCGGTCAAGATTGTCACGTGCTCGTAGGCCAATCGATCTGCCTCAGCAACCATCTCATCGACACTGTCACATAGAAGCACAGCGCCATAGGTCTCCCAGGCGCCCCGCGCGATGTCAGCCGTCGGAAGAATACCAAGCAGTCGGTGTATCTCCGCCAACGTATCCTTCGCCAACGCCTCGGAAGTCGTGATCAGGACTGCCGGCGACGTCGGCCCGTGTTCGGCTTGCCCCAAAAGGTCTGTTGCGCACAGCTCGCCATCGGCGGTGTCATCTGCAACGATCAGGGTTTCCGTTGGACCAGCGAATAGATCGATGCCGACCCGGCCATAGAGCTGACGTTTGGCCTCCGCAACAAACATATTACCAGGACCGACTAGCATATCGACCGGTGGAACCGTCTCAGTACCCAATGCCATCGCCGCCACCGCCTGCACGCCGCCTAAGACAAGGATCTCGTCAGCACCACCAAGATGCATCGCAGCTACAATCGCCGGGTGCGGCCCGCCATCTTGCGGCGGTGCGGAGGCGACGATTCGTTTGACGCCTGCAACCTTTGCCGTCACTACGCTCATATGGGCGGAAGCTACCATTGGGTACTTGCCGCCCGGCACATAGCAGCCGACGCTGTTCACTGGAATATTACGATGCCCGAGCACCACGCCCGGCATTGTCTCGACTTCAAGATCTTGCAGGCACGCCTTCTGTTTCTCAGCAAAGTTCTTCACCTGCGCTTGGGCAAATTTGACATCATCAAGATCGCGTTTGGCAACCTTACTCATTGCGACTTCTATCTCGCGCTCCGACAGGCGGAAGCTTTCAGGTGACCAATTATCGAATTTGTCGGACATCTCGCGAACCGCTAAGTCGCCACGTTTCTCCACATCGGACAGAATGCCCCCGACGACCTGCTGGGTCTTAGCATCGTCTTCCGCGACAGCCTCCGCGTCTTTTCCCCGTTTCAAATAGCGCGCCATTTTCTCCTTCCCCTCATCAATAACTTTGCCCCGAACATAGCGATGGGCAAGCATGCCCTACAATGCATGTCTTCCCACCGGATTAATTTTATTGGGGAGGGCACGCCACAAAAAGCGGGCCTAATCGTTTCAATGTTTACGCTGAGGTCTCGTCGAAGGCGTCTTTTACGCCGAAGTTTCGTCGGCCGTGTCCGCGGACGCGTCAGGATCCTCCTTCTTCTGTGCCGCCTTTTCACGTTTTGCCTCGAGCCTTGCCGCTTTCTTTGCGGCTTTGGCACGCTCGCGCTCTATGCGCTCAAATTTATAGTTCGGTTTTCGCGGCACGTTCGTCCCCTCTCAAAGTCGAATTCTGAGCGGGGCGCGTCTGCGCCCCGAACAGATGCCATAAACGCAGGTAAACCTGCTAAAATTTTTGTCAGTCCATCGCAACTAAGTTCTCAGCGGACGACCTGCCGTTGCGGCCAGGGACCAGCTCATATTCAATCTTTTGGCCTTCGCGCAGAGTGGACATACCCGCTTGCTCGACGGCAGAAATGTGAACGAATGCGTCCTTGCCGCCGTCGCTAGGCTCAATGAAGCCGAAGCCTTTCTGCGGGTTGAACCATTTAACAGTACCAGATGCCATAGTGCTTACTCCTTTTTTTGGCAAAATTCGAGTGATTGTTTGTTACAGGTCTTCTGATGAAGGGTTGTCGTCATTCCAGTTTGGACAAAAGACTAGCCTTTAGAACGGATGCGGTCACGCGGCGCGTTTCGTCTGCCGCCCGCGTGGCAGTCGGCGACGACGTTTTGATGAGCGCTGTTGCGAGGTTCGAGACGATTTTTTTGCTTCGTCTTTAGGTTGTTCGGCTGCTCGGCTCGTCCGCTGCGAATGTTCCTCGATCACTTCTATCGGCATCTTTATCAGCTTTTCGATCGCCCGAAGGTGGGCCCTTTCACCCGGATCGCAGAAGGAAAGCGCTGCACCACTGGCACCAGCGCGCGCTGTCCGCCCTATACGGTGAACGTAGCTCTCCGGCTCATTGGGAAGCTCGAAGTTAACCACATGAGTTACATCGTCAATATCGATGCCCCGCGCGGCGATATCGGTTGCGACCAACACCTGGACCTTGTTTTTACGGAAGGCTTCCAGTGCGCGCTGTCTGGCGTTTTGAGACTTATTGCCATGAATGGCTTCGGCACTGATGCCCGTTTGCCCGAGTTGTTTCGCAACGCGATTGGCCCGGTGCTTAGTTCGAGTAAAGACGATCACACGAAACATTGGCTGTTCACGCAATAGATCCTCTAACAGATCACGTTTTCGAGCCGCTTCAACGAAATAAACCTTTTGGTCAATCAATTCGACAGGCGTAGCAGAAGGCGCCACTTCCACACGGCGTGGTTCGCTGAGAATTTCGTCGGCCAGCTTTGCGACATCGCTTGGCATCGTCGCAGAAAATAGCATCGACTGCCGTTTTGTCGGCAGCTTAGACACAATCTTTCGGACGTCGTGTATAAATCCCATATCCAGCATACGGTCTGCTTCGTCGAGAACGAGTGTCTCAGTCCTGTCGAGCCACAGGTGCCCCTGCTGCATCAGGTCTAGTAACCGACCCGGAGTGGCGACCAGAATATCAATACCACGGTTCAGTGCTTTTACTTGGGGACCCTGTCCGACACCTCCATAAATCACTGCATGCCGATGTCTCAGGTTTTGGCCATAGACCTTGAATCCGTCACCGATCTGAATTGCCAATTCTCGGGTAGGGGCCAGCACCAACGCACGGGGCCGACGCGACTCGGGGCGTTTCTTCTCATCATTTAGATTCTGCAGAATTGGTAAAGCGAATGCCGCCGTTTTCCCGGTTCCAGTCTGCGCCAGTCCCATGAGATCACCGCCATCGAGCAACAGCGGAATTGCTTGTGCCTGGATCGGCGTTGGGCTGGAATATTTTTCAGTACTCAGTGCACGCAGAAGCGGAACGCCGAGGCCAAGCTCGGAAAACGTTGTTTTGGTCAATTTTGTAAGAGTCCCTTTAAGCCAATTTATGCGCTTTCCCATGTGGGCAGCGTCATGCTGTGGCTTGGTCACTAACTTCCACGCGCAAATGGAATAAGCGGAAATTGAAAAAGATTTTCCTCGGGATTAGCCAATCGCAGTTTCAACTGCAATTACTTCGCGCAGTCGCGGGAAATCATGATGGGACACAAATGAGCCTTAAATTGCAGACTGTCAAGGCATTTCTATTCTGCTTTCAACCCTGTGCAGCCAAGTAGTAATTGAATCAGATAGGCGATTTTGGTAACGAGTTTCCTGTTGAGGCTCGATTGTCCTACAATTCAGTTCTTGAGGAAGCCGCGATGCCACTTGTAATCCGACCATTGATAGATGCGTTCGGCGCCGAAGTATCCGGATGTGATCTATCCAAGCCCTTGGATGCGAAAGATATCGATACGCTTCAGAATGCCTTTCTAGAGTATCATCTTCTTTGTCTTCGCAGCGACCCTTTGGCGCCGCAGGAATTTTCAGCCCTCTCTCGTCATTTTGGCGAACCACAGTTGCAGTTAATTCGGAAAAGCCGGCACGACGAGATTCCAGAGATTTCAGTCCTCGACTCGACCTACAAAAAGCCCGAAGACAAACCATCCGATTTCAGGCTTAACAGAAAAGCAGGTTGGCACACCGACGATTCCTATTTTGAAGTTCCAGCCAAGGTCACCTTGTTACAGTCAATCGAGATACCGGATAGCGGCGGCCACACCCAGTTCTGCAACACCCGCAAAGCATACGAAGAGTTACCAGAAACGGACAAGAAGCGGGTCGACGGTTTGTTCGCCGTGCACGCCTACGACACCATACGGACGCCCGCACGGGCACAGAGACGGACGAAGCAAGAAGAAAGGGAGACACCCGAAGTCTTACATCCTCTGATTCGAACCCATGAGGACACGGGGGCCAAGGCGTTCTATTTCAATCCTAACCGCACTGACCGAATCGTCGATATGGAGCGCGCGAAAAGTGATGCGCTGCTTGACTGGGTGCACGAAACCATCACACAGGACAAATATCGTTACGATCACGAATGGCGCGTCGGCGACATCTTGGTCTGGGACAATCGCTGTCTGGTCCATTCGGTGAATGTTGACTTCCCAGTAGGCCAGACCCGACTACATCAGCGGATCCTACTAAAGGGAACGCGCCCACAATAGGTAGAATGACATGAACCTATTCGATTTAAAGGGCCGCGTCGCCACCGTAACAGGCGGCAATGGCGGCATCGGCCTGGGAATGGCGAAGGGGATGGCCTCGATTGGCGCCTCGATCGTTGTCGCTGGCCGCAACGCAGACAAAGCAGCAGACGCAGTAGAGCAATTGCAGGAATTGGGCGCCGAAGCAATATTCATTCCCGTAGATGTATCTGACGACAGATCCTGTGGTGAATTGATTGCGGCCAGTGCAGCCCATTTCGGCCGCCTCGACATATTGATCAACAACGCCGGCATCAATAACCGGAAGCGTCCTGACGAGTACGAAATGGCGGAGTGGCGCGAGGTATTAGACGTTAACCTGAACAGCGCCTTCGCCTGCTGCCAGGCCGCCTATCCGGAAATGCAAAAAGCCGGTGGTGGAAAGATCATTAATATCGGTTCCATGTATTCGATCTTCGGCGGCGCCTATACTGTACCCTATGCAGCCAGCAAGGGCGGCATCGTGCAAATGACCAAAGGTTTGGCTGCCGCCTGGGCCAAGGACAATATCCAAGTGAACGCCGTTCTGCCGGGGTGGATCGACACCGAACTGACGCAGAACGCACGGCGTGTATTGAGCGATTTGCATGACAATGTCCTGCGCCGCACCCCGGCGGGACGCTGGGGAGACATTGACGACATGGCTGGAATTGCGGCTTTCCTCGCCTCGCCGGCCTCCGACTTTGTAACCGGTACGGCGATCCCGGTTGATGGCGGCTACGCGGTACTCGGATGAGCCCGGAAGATATCCTCACCCATCCGGCGAATGCGCTTTCGCAGGCACAGCGTGAATTCTATTTCGAGAACGGGTTTGTTGCTGTCGACGGGCTGGTGCCACCAGAATGGGTAAAGCGTCTCACTGTGCGTTCCGACGCCTTCCTCCAAGAAAGCCAATCAATAACCAAGTCGAATGAGGCCTTCGATCTTGGCCCAAACCATTCGCCTGAGCAACCACATGTCCGACGCCTGCGCGCAACCGTCGATCGTCATCCAGAGTTCTGGGACTTCGCCTGTAATTCTGTGTTCTCAGACGTGGCTGCGGATTTGGTTGGGCCAGATGTAAAGTTTCACAGCGCCAAGCTGAACTACAAATGGCCCGGCGCCGGCGAAATCGTGCATTGGCATCAAGATATTCCCGCATGGCCGCATACCAACTACAGCCCGGTTACGCTTGGCGTGTACTTGGACACAGTGAGGCCGGAACACGGGCCACTGCTCTGTGTACCTGGCAGCCACGAAGGTCCGCTGTTCCGTCATGACAATGATGACGGATCGTGGCGGGGCATCATCGCCGATGAAGAGTTGTCTCAGATCGACCTTAAAGGCGCGGCCGCGCTCACCGGAGGACCAGGGACTTTGGTGGCGATCAATTGCCGGACGATCCACGGCTCACAGGCCAACCGATCGGCTTCTGTCCGTCCGCTTCTGCTATATGTCTATAGTCCCGCCGATGCGTTCTCCTGGATGCCCTCACCGCCCCCAACAAGCCACACCGGGGAAATCGTGCGTGGCAAACCGGCGCGCACCGCACATCTCGATCCTCGCCCCTGCCCCGTGCCACCTAATTGGGCAGAACACGGATACGGGTCGATCTTCAGTGCCCAGCAGGGACAATGATATCTCGGCATCCCGCCCGGTGAGCACTTGAATCCAATTCGCGAAGCGGCGGTTGGCGCGCTCAGCCAACGATCCTTTTACGGCTGGTGGATGGCCGCAGTAGCAGGTCTCGGCATTTTCGCCAGCGGACCCGGCCAATCGCATACATTCAGCGTATTTATCAAAGAGATAAGCCGCGATCTCGAGGTTTCGAGTGCGACAATTGCCTCTGCCTACGGGTTGGCCACCCTGGCTGCAGCGTTGCTGCTTCCGTTCATGGGCCGCCTCTTCGACCGGTACGGTGCACGCCGCATGCTAGGCCTCGTCACCTTTGGTTTGGGACTGGCCTGCCTCTTTTTTGGTGCCGCGGCGAATTTCCTTTGGCTAACTGTAGGTTTTGCGTTTTTACGATATTTAGGCCAAGGGTCGCTGATGCTTAGCGGTGCCAACCTGATGGCACATTGGTTTAACCGCAAACGCGGCTTAGCCATCAGCCTGATGTCTCTCGGCTTTGGGGTCTCCATGGCCGTGCATCCGCCACTGTCAGCCTATCTGATAGAGACGGTTGGATGGCGCGTTGCATGGTATTGCCTTGGGCTGTCGACTTGGATTGTTATGCTGCCAGTGGTGATCTTCCTAGTCGTCAACCGACCGGAAGATATTGGCGTTAGCCCGGATGGGCCGATTGCTGTGAACACACCCAAATCACACACAATCGAAAACACCGAAACCGGCGGTTTAACCCAAGTGGAAGCGCTCCGCACGGGCACTTTCTACATCTTGGCCGCAGGCTGTTTCGCCATCGCCATGCTAGTAACAACATTGCATTTCTACCAAGTCTCAATCCTAACCAGTTACGGGATAGAGAGTACGGTGGCCGCTCGTATCTTTATCGTCTCTGCCATCTCGATGGTGGCGTTCATGCCTGTCGTGGGTACGCTATTCGACCGTCTCCGAACCCGTTTCGTATTCGCCGCGGGTCTGCTAGTTACTGCAGGCTCCCTAACTGTAATCACTTTGGTAGACGATGGTCCGTCGGCAATTTTTTATGGGGTTCTGTTTGGCCTCAACAACGCCTTTGGTACAACGACGATTGGCTACGTCTGGCCGCGCTATTTTGGGCGGCGCCAGATTGGCGCGATCCAGGGGACCGGACAGTTGATCGGGATCGTCGGCGCCTCACTTGGCCCTCTGCCCGTGGGGCTGGCTTTCGATTTCATCGGCAATCCAGACTCGACTCTGCGGTTTCTGGCGCTACTTCCTTTGAGTTGCGCGGTCCTGGCACTCTTCCTACGTACACCGAAGGGTGTCGGCACCGAAACGCCTTTGGATTAGAAACCTGAGATCAATAGGCAAGCTAAATACGCCAAGATCGCCCTTCTACAATGTCGCCACCGCGAAAAGCCAAAAAATAGATATCGTTCTGGAAAAGACTTGGCCCACACACAAAGAGTAATACGTCTCCAACGATAAGGGCGACCAGTATGCCACTAATATTGCGGCGATCAGTGCTAATACTAAGATCTCCACTATCGTCAATCACGACAAACCGGCAGGGAATCCGTTTCGATCTTCTATTCCGGCTGTATTCTGTTTTATCTGGCCGAAAAGACAGGACGTTTCCGGCCCAAAGCACTGTCGGTCCCATCCAAACTAAGTATTGGCTATTATGACAGATAGGCGGTATTGGCCCCTTGCTGGGGCAGGAGCCCGCTTCCGTGACTGCACGCGAAGCACATTCAATTCGCCTAGACCGTTTTACAACGAGGCACCGTGTCCTATCAGAGGTTCCAGGGACGCAACTGCTTCAAAGCAGACGAATACATAACCGCCGATCGGGCAAAGCCGCAGGACAAAGCCAACAAAAAACACTGGAGCGAAGACGGGTTTACAAATCTGTTCGGCTCCGAGCAGTATCAGAAGCGCTGGCGTAAAATTCCCATAGGTGATGGAGCCAAGAGCAGCGCCTGCCTTGGCTCCAACAGATTTAAAACGGAACCGCTCTTAGTCGAGCAGTTTTAGATTGTCCGCGGCCATCTTACCATTGCGGCCCTCGGTCAGCTCGTACTCGACCTTAGCGCCCTCGTCGAGACTCGGTAGACCAGCCCGCTCAACGGCTGAAATATGGACAAACGCGTCGCTACCACCATCTTCAGGCTCGACAAAGCCATAGCCTTTTTGATGGTTGAACCACTTAACGGTGCCTTTCATTTTCCCCTCCATCGGGATCGCAAGAAAACGGCACCCGGAACCGCCCGGGGCCTAGAAGTCCAATATCTCTGGAGGGAAATTCACGCTTCATGGGAAACAGTTCTGCCCACCAACATACCGGAACTAAATACGTTCTGTCCACCCTGACAAATCGCACACCCCGAATCAACCCGACCCAGGATTTTTTTATGGTAGCGGAGGAGGGACTCGAACCCCCGACACGCGGATTATGATCCCGCTGCTTTAACCGGCTGAGCTACTCCGCCACT
>PBDC01000093.1 GCA_002717185.1 Rhodospirillaceae bacterium | reverse complement strand
TTGTATTTTAAATATATCCCAGTTTTGAAATGTGGTTTGTAAAAATTTTTCAACACGATGGTTTGGATATTTATAATGTTTAATATTTCAAATGAGCGTACTTACGCTGTTGTTTAGGCATTTCAAGATGAGGCATTTTTATTCTTTTTTGAGCCCCGTGACTATATGGAAAGAGTTGCTACACAGTGGAAGTACGGACCGCAGAGGAAGTTTGATGACCGCGGTCTATCACCGCAATCGATGCGGTAACTGCCAGTCTCAGCTAAAGGAGGTGTGTAAAATTTGTCTCATTGAACCATGGATAATAAAAAGCTGAACTATTGGGGTCGGCATGCTTCACTTCTTGCTTGTTCGGAGGGAAGGCATGCCTGGATAATTACTCCGTACTAGCGGGCCACCTGTTTGAAGTGTTAGGGGATCTGCACCAGTGGAGCTATTAGCTCTGATAGTGGATTACTTACCTATAGGGTTAAAAAAACACCGCATGTTAGCTGATTAGAGACGTCACGCGGCGCCAGATTTGGATGCGTCGCCTTATATGAGCCCCGTTACGACTTTAGACCAAAGGCTTCAAAACGTTTATTGAACTTCGCGAGTTGACCACCAGAATCGATTAGCCGATGAACACCGGTCCAGGCCGGGTGAGATGACGGATCGATCTCCAACTTCAGCGTCGCACCGGGTTCACCCCAGGTCGAACGGGTCTTGTAGGACGTCCCATCGGTCATTTCGACAGTGATTTCATGGTAGTCGGGGTGGGTCTCTTTTTTCACAGTTTGGCTCCCGATGAAAACAGATCGCGGGTATAGCGGAGACTGCTGTGTAAGGCAATACCGGCCTGTAACTCAACGTTGATCCATCTTAAGTTCGATACGTCGATTTCTGCGATACGCAAATTCATCGTTACGAACGTCGAGCGGTTGATATTCGCCAAATCCTGTCGCAGCAAAACGATTTGCGGGTATGCCTTGCGCTATTAGAAACTTGACGACGGAAATTGCCCGCGCCGACGAGAGTTCCCAGTTAGAAGGGAACCGCTCTGTCTTGATTGGGAGCCGGTCGGTATGGCCATCTACTCGCAAAACCCAGTCTATATCGGGTGGGATATTGGCTGTGATCTGTTTCAGTGTTTTGCCCAGCTTTGTCATTTGCATCTTACCGTCCGGCGCCAGGACATCGGATCCGGAAGCGAACAAAACCTCCGACTGGAAAACAAAGCGATCGCCAACAATCTGGATGTCTGCGCGGTCGCCTAGCACCTTCCGTAGCCGGCCGAAGAACTCAGAGCGATAGCGCGCTAATTCTTGTAACTTACTCGCTAGCGCGGCATTCAGACGTTGCCCCAGGTTGGCTATTTTGACCTGTGCCTCCTTGTCTTTTGTTTCCGAAGTCTCCAAGGCATCGTTCAGGGTCGCGATTTGCCTGCGAAGTGCAGTCAACTGCCGGTTCAATAGCGCGACCTGCGCTCTGGCGACTTGCGAAATTTTTTGTTCTTCGCTTAATGACTTTGCTTTCGATTTGGCGTCGCGTGTTGCTACCGCAATTTTGTCGTTGAGTTCATCGCGCAGGGCCTGAAGCGCTACGATGTCCTGTTGTAAACCTGCGAGTTTCGCCAGTTGAACTTGGATTGTTTTCTTGTCGACGGCGATAGTTTTGTTGGCATTTTCAAGACGTTTGTAGATCTCCTCTAATTCGCTGGTCAGAGCTGTCCGCTCATTGGTCAGTTGATTACGTTCCTTTTTTATTTTCTTCAGTTCCGACTGCGCAAATTCCAGGTTGGAGCGGATCCCAAGCAGGTTGTTCAACTGAGATGAAAGGTTGTCCCGTTCCGCTAAGGAACTTTGTAGTTCCGCTGATATTTGCGCGACGTTGTTGCGTAAATTGCGGCTTTCACGGCGCTCCAAGGAGAGCAATTCAGCGAGTTCTGAAACTTGTTGGTTCAGCTTGTCGAGAGCTTTGTCGCGGCCTATCAGAGCATCGTTGAGATAGAATTGTGCGACAACGAAGATCATCAACAGAAAAATAATGACCATTAGAAGGGTTGCCAGTGCGTCGACAAACCCCGGCCAGATATTCACCGCACTGCGTGCCCGACGCACCTGGCCCAACATCGTCTATCGTCCTTTACTGTGTAGGGCAGACACTGGCGCCGCGATTCCCTAGCGACCTGGTTCCTCGGCAAGCGCTGCGATAGTCCGCGCCAACAGCCTAATCTCGCTACGAATTTCCTGCACGGCATCTGTGCGGGCAGGTCCAATCTCGTCGTGGATGCGGCTAAGGTAGGTTTCAATATTGCGAAGATATGTTTGTGTGTTTTCGTCAGTTGCCGAATTGGCGCCTGTGTCAGCTAGTTTGCCTAATATAGAGGTAAGCTCTGACTGACTTGCGGCCAACTTCATCATTAGCTTCTGCTCCGTGGCCATCTGGGTTGACAGCGCACTGATGCTTTCCGTCAGTTCGAAAATATTGCGGCTGTAATCGGTACGGTTTTCTTCGCTGCGGGCCAACGCGCGCTGCATTCCTTCAAGACCATCCGCGGTCTGTTCGAGAAGCGCTTGGATGTAGGCTGGTACCGACTGGTCGCTGCCTTCGATGCTTCCAATTGTGCCGCTGCCCAGGCGAGTCAAGCTGGATAACCATTCTTCAAGTTCGTTATAGAAGCGGTTCTGCGCTTGACCTGCCTGCAACTCCAGAAAACCGAGCACGAGCGAGCCTGCTAGGCCGAACAGAGACGAGCTAAACGCCGTACCCATGCCAGAGATCGGTGCCTGCAGCCCCTGTTTCATATCGTGAAATGCAGAACTCAGGTCAGCACCGGCGATATTCAAACCGCCAACAACGCTGCCGACCGCCTGAACGGTTTCGAGCAACCCCCAGAATGTGCCCAAAAGGCCCAAAAACACGAGCAGCCCGATCATGTAGCGGGAAATCTCCCGGCTTTCATCCAAACGCGATGCAATACCATCCAGCAAGCTGCGCATGGCGATGGTCGACAAGCTGATCCGGCCGGAACTTTCGCCGAGCATCGTCGCCATAGGAGCTAATAGCCGAGGAGCGGCGGCACTGCTAACGATCGTGTTGTCGTGCCGGAAACTCTCGATCCATGCGATCTCGCCGCGCAACATAGTCACGGTCCTAAAGGCATGAATGATACCGATTAAGAGAACGCCAAGAATGACACCGTTGAGTACCGTGTTGGCGACAAAGGCGGCCTGCAATTCGGGATAAAGAAGGGCGACGGTTGCGGCGCCAACAACCAGGAAAAACGCCATGCGCGTAAGAAAACGTGTGGGTTGCGTCACACGTTGCACTTCCATCCCGTCCTCCGTCAGCGGCTTTGAATCGCGCTTCTAACCATATCAGCCGAGATCACGATTTTTGAATAATTACATCAACGCGGTTTGCCGCTTCACCATCTGCTTTTTTGCCCAGTGCTCTTACGTCGATGCGTGTGCTACGGACCCCTTTTTTCATTAAATATGTGCGGACTGATAGGGCCCGAAAGAGAGAAAGGCGGCGAGCCTGGCTCGGGGAGGCGCTGGCACCGTTTGAGTAACCATGAAGCTGGACCCGAAGGTCTGTGTTGCCGCTCATCTGCCGAGCTAGCTTGTCCAAAGCTCCGGTTGCGGAGTTCGGAAGATCTGACGAGCTTTTACCAAAGCCAATCCGTATCGTACCATCCGTCGTAGTTCGGGTTTGGGCGGTTTCTGCGCTAACTAGATTAGGCTTTGGCGCCATTTTGGGCGGTTGCGGGACGCTCACTTTTGGGATCGTTTGACTATTGCTCTTCGGGGGTGGCGTTAGTATTGGGGGCACGGCCGGTGGGGTAGCTCGCGCGACAACAGGCGGGGGAGGCACAGCAGTCGGTCTCGGCGGCGCAGGTCTCGGGGCTGTTCTCGCAAGATTGGCCATCTTCGGCGGCGGCGGAACAACCGATCTACGAACGTTCTGGGCCGGAAGCTTCGGTTGCGCCGTTGTTTGTTTTGTTGGCGGCGCTTTTGGAATTTTGCGGGCAGATTGTATCGGCGCCGGGGGGGGGAGTGCGCCCATGGCCGGTTTCCGAGTAGCGGAAACATTAGAACTTGGGACTGGCGGTTTCGCTATGGAAGGCGCTGTAGGCACAGGATGTCGTCTTATGGCAGCTATGGCTGGCGTTGGCGGTGTTTGCACCGCGGCTTGTGGGGTGGCTGTTCCTCCCCGTTTGATGAAGCCTTTTGGCAGCGTGAGGCGTGATCGGGGAGGTTTAATGGGTGGGGGTAGCAACACGCCTTGAGGAGACGGTGCAAGTTGGAGCCGGTCCGGTCGCAGCATGCCAGGGAGTGACGGCTTTGGACCGAGTTTCTCCAAAACGCTGAGATCGACTATTACACTTGGTCGGTTCGAGCCCGGAGGGTAAACGTTATATTGCTGTTGAGCGCTGGCTGGCGTCGCCATAGCCAGGAGGGAACAAGCTAACAGGCTAGATCGCCAAGAAAAAATGTCCCGGTGCCACCCAAAAGTAAGACCACACTTTCTCAATTTGGAAACCTATCCGTTGTGTTTTGCCATGTGGACCTTATTGAGTAGTGACCATAGCTCAGGGCTTAATCACAGACAACTGCTAGTCCTGTGCCGGAATGCTCCGCAGCAATTTCCGTAATGGTTGATGCAGATAATCGTTCCCGGCACAGATATCGGTAGCACCTAATTCGTAGCGCCGACCCGCGATGTCAGTCACAAGACCACCGGCTTCTCGGACCAACAGGACGCCGGCAGCGACGTCCCACGGGTGTAGTCCGTTTTCCCAATACCCATCATACCGGCCTGCGGCGACATAGGCGAGATCAAGTGCGGCGGATCCAAAGCGGCGAATACCCGCGCATTTCCCCATCACGTTGCCTAATTGCCCTAGATACTTTCCGTGTTCGGACCTATCTCGAATTTCTAGGAATGGGATACCAGTAGCAAAGACGCCCTCTCCTATCCGGCTGCGATTTGAAACGCGCAGGCGCCGATCGTTAACATAGGCGCCGATCCCACGCTCGGCCCAAAACAATTCGTCCTTGACGGGATCGTATACAACCCCAGCAATCACCTGGCCGTCCCGCTCTAGGGCGACCGAGATACAGAAATGCGGCAGCCCGTGCAGGAAGTTCGTTGTGCCATCAAGTGGATCGACGATCCAGCGATGGCGATCATCTTCACCCTCTACTATGCCAAATTCTTCCAAAAGCATGCCGAATTCTGGATGCGCTTGTGCTAGCGCCTTGCGCAGAATTTTTTCTGCCCGCCTATCGGCGCTAGACACAAAATCCGCAGGTCCCTTGCGGCTAACCTGGAGCTGTTCGACTTCGCCAAAATCGCGCACCAAACTGCGGCCAGCCTTGTCCACTGCCATCGCCATGACGTTAATAATCGCGGATCGCAACGCCATGAGCGTCTACCTTTCGTTCCGGTCCGTTCGACTAATCCTTAGCGCGACCTACATAGGTGCCATCGGCAGTATTTACTTGAACCCGTGTTCCAGCTTCGATATGCGGTGGCACAAGTATCCGGACTCCGTTTTCAAGCAAAGCCGGCTTGTAGGACGACGAAGCAGTTTGCCCTTTCACGACCGGATCGGCTTCAGTGATCTCCATGTTAACGTGTTCCGGCAGCATGACGCCGATCGGCGATCCTTCGAAAGATTCGATCTGAACGGTCATACCATCCTGCAGGAACTGAGCGGAATCCGGGCCAATAAAATCAATGTGTAAGGTGATCTGGTCGTAGGTTTCATTGTCCATAAAGGTGAAGTCGTCGACATCCTTAAACAGGTATTGGTAATCGCGCTGATCCAACCGCACTCGTTCGACCGTTTCCGAGGACCGAAAGCGTTCGTTAAGCTTGGTACCATCACGAATGTCCTTGAGCTCTACCTGCAAATAGGCGCCGCCCTTGCCGGGCTGGGTATGCTGAATTTTTGTTGCTCGCCACAGTCGATTTTGATGCTCAATCACATTGCCGGGGCGAACGGCGTTCCCATTGATTTTCATCGTCTCGATTTTCGGTAATTGGGTTGCGGCGGCGTTATAGCGGCTTCGTTTGGCTCAGGCAATCGCCGCCATCGCTGCATTGAACCGTATCACAGCCTCCGCTGGACCATTCGGGTGGTCCCAGACACCCGCGACAACGGACAAGAAATCCGCGCCCGCACTGATCAACTCCGGGCAGTTCTCGACCGTAATGCCTCCGATCGCCACACAGGGGAGGGTCATCATTTCCTGCCACCAGGACAGAATAGCAGGGTCGGCCTTGTATTTTGGCATTTTGGTCCCGGATTCATAGAAGGCACCGAAGGCGACATAATCGGCCCCTTTCTCAGCTGCGCCCATAGCCAAATCACGAGAATCATGACATGTCACCCCGACAATGCCATCCGGTCCGATCTGGGCTCGAGCATCTTCGTAGCTCGCGTCTTGTTGGCCTACGTGTACGCCATCGCAACCAGTTTCTACCGCGAGGTCCGGGCGGTCATTCATAATAAAGGAGACATCGCGCGCGTGCGCGACCGGACGTAACACGTCTGCAGCCGCCCTCACTGTATCGTCATCGACGTCTTTGAGCCGCAGTTGAACGCAGGCCACGTCGGCTGCATCAAGCGCCAATGCCAAAGTGTCCTTGAAAACCGTCGGATCGAAGGCTGGAGGGGTGATCAGGTAAAGACGGCAGTGGTCGACGGAGCTCAAGCTTTACCCTGATAAATTTGCGTGATCGTGCTCAATAGTTCTAGTGCCTCAGCCTTAGGGCGCTGGAAAGAGTTGCGGCCTATAATCGAGCCGGATCCGCCACCGTCCCGGATCTCACGAATTTCGTTGAGAAGGCCTTCAGTATCCTTAGCAGCTCCGCCGGAAAAGACAACGATACGGCGCCCGTTGAAGGCCGATTGAATAATGTGTTGGATTCGCTCTGTCAGGGTTCCGATAGGAATACCTTCTGACTCGTAGACCTTTCTGGCGTCTTCCTGCTCTATATGAGCAGTTGGCGGTTTAACCTTGATAATGTGGGCGCCGAGCAACGCGGCAAGATGTGCGGCGTAAGCGGTTACGTCGATTGCTGTCTCGCCGTCTTTAGATAGATTGCCGCCACGCGGATAAGACCAAAGAACGACCGCTAATCCTACAGATTTCGCTTCCGCGGAGAGTTCTTGAAACTCTTCCATCATCTCGAACTGATCGTCTGCACCGGGGTAGATCGTGAAACCAATCGCTGAGCATCCTAGCCGCAGCGCATCGTCTACGGTGCCGTAAACGGCCTGGTCCTTTGAGGTTGCATGGCTATTAGAACTGTTGCACTTCAGGATCAGGGGAACCGAGCCGGCAAAGGTATCTGCTCCAGCTTCCAGTGGGCCAAGCGGCGCGGCATAGGCGGATAGATTGGCGTCGACCGCTAGTTGGTAGTGATAGTGTGGATCATAGCCAGGAGAATTTTTGGCGAAGCTGCGTGCCGGACCATGCTCGAAGCCTTGGTCGACAGGCAGAATAACTAACTTGCCAGTGCCGCCAAGCCGGCCGTGCATGAGAATGCGTGCAAGATTGGCTTTAGTCCCGGGGCAGTCACTTTCGTAGTTGGACAGAATTTTCCTGACGCGCTGTGTAATTTTCATGACGGCTGCTCCTCATTTATTCGATCGTGAGTCAATACTCGACGCCTGCAGATAATTCAATAAAGTACACACAGTTCGATGCAGGTAGGCTAGTTCAATCGTTGAATTGGAATTGGTACGATTAGGTTAAAGATGAAAAACAATGATGAGGCGGCCGGCACAGGTATTCGGCCGGACCGGGAGTACAATGCAGTCGACTCGGCTGCTGCGCATGAACCGGTTATCAAGATTATCGGGTATGTTTTTCTCGCTCATACTTTTGGACTGTTGAGTAGCATTGCAGTCCATCAGCAGTTTGGGATAATCGAAGGCGTGCAAGAAGTCATGCTGACCTCAGGATTGATCTATGCGATTGGATTGATCCCAACGGTTCTTGCCTATTTCATCTTTCGGAACGTCCTAACGACGTCGCGGGAAGCCGCAAAGATCGACGACGGATATAGCGAGAAGCGAGATACCCTGGCCGATGATATGACCGCGAACGCGATGAAACGCGCAAAAAATGGTTTTAAATTGTTAAGTTTTTCGGGTGTTTGCTTCATCGCCAGTACGCTGATTGGTGTCAGCGCTCTGTTTACCCTTTAGGTAAAACAGATCAAGAGAGGCTTTTTAGGTGGGCGAGGCTCGCTTCGCGTAACTCGCCCTCCGTGATGCCCATGTCGTAGGCTGGTGACAAAATATGTTCCACAGCGGTCACTTTGATCTCGACCACACCGGAAAACCGGTCGAGAAAATCGGCCCATATGTCTTCGAACGCGGAGCGCAGTGCATCTGATATTTCTTCATTTCTCAGATGCTTGGCTATCCCCGTCACACGTACAGCCTTGCGTGCTAGTACATCGATGAAGCAAACCTCCGTATTAGGTCGCTGATTGATATTCTTAATCGTCTTCGGAGAACGCAAATTTCCGAACGCCAGCGTCTCATCATCAAGGATCACGAAGGTTGCTTTTGGTGAGACGGAGGGAGTGCCGTTGTCGTTGATCGATGCTACCATGCCGGCCCGATGTTCACTGATTAGCTTTTTCATTTCATATGTGAGCATACCGGTACCTCATTTAGAGTCTGGATATTCTATGTGGTTTATTCGGGTTACCTGAACGTAGATTAACTGGAAAGCCATGAGCGGCAAACGGCGATCGAGTCTCGCCCTTCAGCTTGAGCCTCAGTGATGTCTAGGGATTCAGGGCGCGTGCGAATGACGCAGCTGCCATATTGCCTCCCGATTTCAGCAATTTCAGCCTGCTTAACGCCATCATAGCGTATATTGTTTACGCCATGTCGCAACGCGGCTAAAGCATCCCCTGGCGCTGAACCGCAATCGAGAACGGCTTCGTAACATACCGAGGGAAATTGGCCGGCGGCCAGTCTCACGATGGCCTCAAACCAACCAGGTCCGACGCTGGCCGCAGCGTATGGCGCGCTAAGCAACGTTACTTTTACATCTAGGGGGGCCGCCACAGACAGGACGGTTTCCGCCTGAGCCAAGCTTATGACAGTTACGGCTTTCCCGTATTGTTTCAGCCGAGTTTCCCCATCGCAACGGCGGTATCCGACATTCGATTGGAGAAACCCCATTCGTTGTCGTACCAGGACAGGACGCGGACCAAACGGCCATCGACAACCTGCGTTTGGGTGAGGTCAAACGTTGAGCTGGCCTGATTGTGATTGAAATCGACCGAGACAAGGGGCGCGTCGTTAGTTTCTAGGACGCCTTTAAGCGCACCGCCCGCGGCTTGCTGGATTGCGCCATTAATTTCTGCCGTATCAGTTTCGCGTGAGGCATCGAACTTTAGGTCGACCAGGGATACATTTGGTGTAGGCACTCGGATAGCGGTACCATCCAGCTTGCCGGCCAGTTCCGGGAGAACCAATCCCACCGCTTTTGCGGCACCGGTCGAGGTCGGGATAAGTGACTGAGATGCTGAGCGGGCACGTCGAAGATCGGAATGCAAGGTATCGACCGTCGCTTGGTCGCCGGTAAAGGCGTGCACAGTCGTCATGAAGCCGCGCTCTATTCCTACTGCTTGGTGCAGGACGTGGGCTACTGGTGCGAGGCAGTTGGTGGTACAGGATGCATTTGAAACGACGGTGTGGTCGGCCGAAAGTTCCTCGTGGTTGACACCGTAGACGACAGTAAGGTCAGCGCCACTGGCCGGCGCCGAGACAAGGACTCGCTTGGCACCGGCTTCCAGGTGCATCGCGGCCTGATCGCGGCTCGTAAATATTCCTGTACATTCCATAGCAATATCGATGCCGAGTTCGCCCCAAGGCAGTTTCGTGGGGTCGCGTTCCGCCGTGACCTGGACCTTTCCGTGTCCCAAATCCATCCAATCTTCGCCTGTCGTGATATCGCCGGGAAAGACGCCGTGAACAGAATCGTATTTGACAAGGTGAGCGTTAGTTTCGACGGAACCGAGATCGTTGATACCAACGAACTCGATGTCATTGCGGCCGGATTCCATCGCCGCACGCAGGACCAGCCGCCCGATACGTCCGAAACCGTTGATTGCCACCCGTACTGCCATTGAACTGTCTCCTAAATTAAAATGTATCTAAAGGCATCGACGCGCTGCCTCTGCTACTGCCTGCGCTGTTATACCAAAATGCTCATAAAGTGTGTCGCCCGGCGCGGAGGCGCCAAAGCTTGTCATGCCTATAAATGTACCATCACTTCCGATATAGCGCTCCCATCCCTGGGCGACAGCGGCTTCAACGGCAACTCTTACGCCATTTGTACCCAGCACACTTTCGCGATACTCATCGTCTTGGGCTTCGAACAATTCATGACACGGCATCGATATTACTGCGGCCTTGATACCCTCATTCTTAAGTATATCACGGGCTTCACACGCGATACTTACTTCGGAACCGGTTGCAAGGAGAGTCACCTGTCGATCGCCATCTGCCTCCGTCAGCACATAGGCGCCCCGCGCGCATGGGTTTCCACCCGACGTCGCCGATCTGAGCGTCGGGACACCTTGTCGTGTTAGGGCCAATACTGACGGGGTGGTTTCGGCCTGCAATGCGAGTGCCCAGCACTCGGCCGTCTCCACTGCGTCAGCTGGTCGAAACACGTTCAAGTTTGGCATAGCTCGGAGGCTGGCTAATTGCTCGACGGGTTGATGGGTTGGTCCGTCTTCGCCGAGACCAATGGAATCATGTGTCATTACAAAAATTACGCGCTGTCCCATAAGGGCTGCCAGCCTGATCGATGGTCGGGCATAATCAGTGAATATTAGAAAGGTGCCCCCATAGGGGATGAGGCCGCCGTGCAGAGCAATGCCGTTCATTGCCGCAGCCATACCATGCTCCCGGACACCGTAATAAATGTAACTGCCAGCAAAATTTTCAGCAGTCACCGCATCCATACCTTTTGCTTTGGTCAGGTTAGACCCGGTTAGGTCTGCAGAACCTCCTGCGAGATTTGGGATAATACCAGCCAGGGTGTCCAAGGCATTTTGCGAAGCTTGCCGCGTCGCGATCTTAGGTTGATTAGCCGCTACGGTATCGACGAATGCCTGAAAGTCATTCTCCCATCCATCTGGAAGTTTTCCGTTGGTTGCGGTTTCGAATGCTGATTTTTTTCCGGGGGATAAGGTTTCAATACGCGAATGCCATGCCCGCCGCGCTTTCGCCCCCCGGTCACCGGTTTGCCGCCAAGCGTTTAAAATATTGTTGGGAATTACAAATGGAGCGTGCGGCCATGCCAACTGTTCTTTCGATGCCGCGATTTCTTCCTCACCAAGAGGAGCGCCATGGGTGCTGGCCGTCCCTTGCTTGTTGGGGGAGCCGTAGCCGATCACTGTTCGGCAGGCTATGAGGGATGGCTTTTCACTTTTTCTCGCTGATTCGATCGCCTGAGCGATTGCTTTAGGATCGTGGCCATCGATGCGACAGGCTTCCCAACCACATGATTCAAAACGTCTAATTTGATCGTCGCGCACAGACATATCCGTTGGACCATCGATCGAGATCTCATTGTCGTCAAACAGCAAAATCAGCTTTCCAAGGCCCAAATATCCAGCGAGAGACACGGCTTCGTGACTGATACCTTCCATCAGGCAGCCGTCGCCAGCAAATACGTAGGTATGATGGTCTACGAGTTCATGGCCATGGCGCGCTTCCATCATCCGCTCCGCAATTGCCATTCCAACAGCCGTGGCGATTCCCTGACCAAGTGGCCCCGTAGTTGTCTCTATGCCTTGCGCGTGACCGTATTCGGGATGACCAGCCGTTCGGCTACCCAGTTGCCGAAAATTTTTGATCTGGTTGATATCTATGTCCGGATAACCGGTGAGATGGAGGAGTGCGTAGAGCAACATCGACCCATGCCCATTCGAAAGCACGAATCGGTCGCGATCAGGCCAATGGGCATCTTGCGAGTCAAATTTAAGAAAGTCCTTAAAAAGCACAACCGCAATATCCGCCATTCCCATAGGCATGCCGGGATGTCCGCTGTTGGCTGCTTGAACCGCGTCCATTGATAGGGCGCGAATTGCATTCGCCATATCGTCGTGGCTGACGGCTTCTTTTGATGTTTTATCGGCACGTGTCATATTGGAGGCCTTGACACTAGAAAAGTACTGTGGCGCGAATTAATCGCGGTCAAATGGGAACATGCCCAGCGATATCGTACGCGTCAACGATGTTTTGCTGTTTCTGACTAATCTTAGCGAGACCAATTCGTCAGCCTACGAAGATCGAGGAATGGACGCTATTGCAGGGCGTTGGTTGACGATTATCAATCGGCTGCTTAAGCTCACTTTCAATGCCTAGGCTGTGAGATTTGCGTTTGGCACACTGCTTGGAAATTTCCCACTGAATTTCATGAATGTTAAACTTAAAAATACTGAAGAACGCATTGAAAAGGCAATGTTTCGAATAGATTCCGCGCTGTCGCGTGTGAACAATTCAGAAGCTTTTGAAGTTCGTCTTGCTGCCCTTGAAAGCGAAAACGTAGCGCTGCGCAAACAAAAGGACGAGGTTTTAGATCTTTTAGATATTGCAATCAGTAGGTTGCAGCGCATTCTTCAGGCGTCGTGAAGTAGAATGCCGGAACTTAGTGTAAACATTAATGGTCGTAATTACGCTATTGCCTGCGAGGCGGGGCAGGAAGAGCATACTGGTCGTCTGGCAGACTATATTAAGGCTCGTGTCGAGGAATTAGTCGAATCGAACGGCCAAATTGGTGACGCTCGGCTTTTGTTAATGGTAAGCCTGCTAGTTTCTGATGAGCTGTCGGATGCTTATGCGGAATTGGCAGCGGCGCAGGCGGGGGAGGTCTCCACCGACAGACTTGCAACATGCGACGCAGCTAGTTTTGCTGATAAAGCAGAAAGTCTCGCCGAGCGTGCGGAAGCTATTGCCGAACGGTTGGAAGCGCCTTAGGTATTACTTGGCGGTTTTGCTGAGCAGCGCGTTAGGCCACCATACCCCAGGGGCTATAAGAAGCTCTTAGGGAGCTGTCCCTGTCGAAATTCTGGTTTCGGTATACGGCGCCCACCTGGTTACCCAGGTCCTTGAGGGTTTGACTGGGCCGACGGCTGATGCGGCGCCGCCAACCTCATTCTTTTGGAAATCTTTCCATGTCATCGATCGTCGCGCGAAAGAGGCGTCTGAGAACAGAAGCTAAGAAGCGGCGGGATGAAGCGGCAGCAAAAGGTGACATTGGGGCCAGACTGATAGATTTGTTCGAACAACACGTATCGCTGCCCCGCGATATTACTATTTCCGGTTACTATCCCGTAGGTAGCGAGGCTAACATCCTGCCTCTTTTAAACGCCTTGCAGCAAAAAGGGTTGGATCTTTCACTGCCGGTGGTCGACAAGTCGCATAGCCCATTGATTTTTCGCCGTTGGGATGAGGCGACCGAGATGCAAGAGGGGGCGTTCGGGATTCTTGAGCCCACCCCAGATGCAGCGTCCGTTTATCCGGGGCTGATGCTCATCCCATTGCTTGCGTTCGATCGCCAAGGGAATCGTTTGGGCTACGGTGGTGGTTTCTATGATTTGTCGATCCGAAGCATTCGCGAACAGCAGCCGGTTTATGCGTTAGGGGTTGCTTTCGCCGCACAGGAAGTGAGTGCTGTACCCTGCGATAAAAATGACACCACGTTGGATGGCATTCTCACAGAAAAAGGCGTCATGCGGGTGGAGGCGAAATAACATGAAAATACTTTTTTGCGGCGATGTAGTCGGACGGTCAGGTCGTGAGGCAGTTAATACGCACGTACCCGTTCTACGTGATCGGCTTCACCTCGATTTTGTAATCGCTAATGGCGAAAATGCCGCCCACGGGTTTGGTATGACAGAGAAGACCTGCAAAGAAATGTTCGACGCCGGTGTCAATGTCATCACTGGCGGGAACCATACCTGGGACAAACCGGACATTATTTCGCAGATGAACAGCGATGAAAGGCTTCTAAGGCCAGCGAATTATCCCGAGGGAACGCCGGGTCGCGGCGTTGGAATTTATAAAGATGGCGCCGGGCGAAAAATTAAAGTCATCAATGTTATGACACGCCTTTTTATGGAATTACTGGATGACCCCTTTCCGAAAGTCGAGCGGCATTTGCCACCTGGCTCCCCGAAGAAATCCGGCTTTGATGCGGTGATTGTGGACGTTCATGGCGAAGCTACAAGCGAAAAGATGGCACTAGGCCATGTTTCGGACGGGCGGGCGACCTTGCTCGTCGGCACGCACACTCATGTACCGACGGCGGATGCCTTTGTTTTAGACGGTGGAACCGCCTATCAAACGGATGCTGGGATGTGCGGCGACTATGACTCTGTAATTGGTATGGGAAAAGAAGCCTCAATCGGCAATTTTCTCAGAAAGGTGCCGCGCGAACGCATGCGTCCGGCCGAGGGGGAGGGCACGCTTTGCGGGGTTTTTGTTGAAAGTGACCCCACAACAGGCCTTGCTGTTAAGGTTTCTCCCGTGCGTTGTGGTGGCAGACTTTCCGAACAATTGCCCGAATAACGCTGGTATTCGATAAGTTTTGCGAAGGCAGGTTAGCATCGCATAGTTATCAAATAGCCACGGGCTGTTTCGGTAATCCATGATCCGATCTATTCGATATATGTGACCAATTTTCGGAATAGCTTTTGCGAGGAACTCTTTGCCGCCATCGTGCGCTTGAATAACCATGATCCGTGGAATAGAGCAACGAATGAGATGTCCAAAAAATGAGAATAACTTGTTTTAAATTAATAAACTATGGTGCATTGAAAATCACAATTATTAAGAGAAGTCGACCGAAAATAGGCGCGATTTAGTATAGACCTTGGTGCCTTTATTTACGGACTGAATATTATCTATGCCGAAAGCGAAGATTATGTCACGGACAGGAACGTGTCGGCGCTTTATTTTCGATGAGCAGTTTGTTCAGTTCCTCAATGATCGTACCCATGCCAGGGTCAACCAGCTTCTTGACCTACGATAGGACACCGATGGTGTTTCAAGGCGCAAGGCGGTATCGCGTTTTATAAAAGAATGAAGATTAATGTTAATTTGCTAAACCAAACCGTATAGCAGGTGTAACTCGCTGTTACGCCCCATTATCGCCATATTAACTGTCTATTAAAAAAGGTGCGGCTCTTTCATTTCTGGGCATTCAACCACTACATCTGGTATGCTAGTTTAGAATGTACGCATAAACTTGCCTGATTCAGGTGATCATCAATCGGAATATCTACGGAGCGAAATGGCCGGTCATTCCAAATTCAAGAATATCATGTACCGAAAGGGCGCTCAGGATAAGCGACGCGCTAGTCTATTTGCCAAATTTGGGCGGGAGATAACCGTAGCCGCGCGTATGGGGGGGGCTGATCCGGAAATGAACCCGCGATTGCGCTCAGCGATCCTTGCAGCACGTGCCGGGAACATGCCCAAGGACAATATTGATCGTGCCGTCAAGAAAGGCACCGGTATTGGTGAGGGCGACGAATTCGAAGAAATTCGCTACGAGGGATACGGTCCGGGGGGAATTGCGATCATAGTCGAAACCCTCACCGACAACCGGAACCGCACTGCATCCGAATTGCGGGCCGCGTTCAGCAAGAACGGCGGTAACTTAGCGGAGACTGGATCGGTTTCGTTCATGTTCGATCATGTCGGAGAAATTCGATATAAAGCGGAAACGATCGACTCAGATACTGTGTTTGAAGCGGCACTAGAGGCAGGCGCAGATGATGTGGATTCATCGGAGGACGGGCACGAAGTCATCTGTGATCCCGGTACTCTCCACGAAGTTTGCGGTGCTCTTGAAAAAACGCTAGGCGAGCCAGTTTCAGCAAAGTTGATTTGGAAAGCGCAAAACAACATGCCCGTAGATGAGACGGCAGCGGCGACGCTCCTCAAACTTCTGGAGGCTTTAGATGACAGCGATGACGTTCAAACGGTCTCCGCAAATTATGACATAGCTGATGATGTACTCGAACGGCTCACTACTTAGGGATTGACCGGTGACATGCGGTTAATTGGGCTAGATCCAGGACTTCGAAATACAGGCTGGGGAGTCGTCGATGTAGAAGGAAATAGGCTGACGTATGTTGCTGACGGCACGGTTTCGCCCAATGCCAACCAGGTTCTCGCCATGCGACTGCGCGATTTGCATGAAGGTCTTGCGCAAGTATTAGTGGATTTTAATCCTGATGAGGCGGCCGTTGAGGAGACATTCGTCAATAAGAACCCAGGAACGACCTTGCGCCTTGGTGAGGCACGCGGTGTCGTTGTTTTAGCGCCCGCGTTGGCAGGGTTGCCTGTGGCTGAATATTCGGCTAATCGAATCAAAAAATCGATTGTAGGCGCAGGGCACGCCGCAAAAGAACAGGTACAGATGATGGTCGGACGTATCCTGCCCGGCTGCCAATTTTCAAGCCCTGACGCAGCTGACGCCTTGGCTGTCGCGATCTGTCACGCCCATTTTGCGGGAACGGAGCGGCGTTTGCAGCGCGCTGCGGCTACGCAATGATCGCGCGCCTTTCTGGTGTTGTGGGCGAACTTGGAGAGGATTTTGCCATAATCGATGTTGGCGGCGTCGGTTATCTGGTTTTCTGCTCTGCAAGAACGTTATCTCGGATGCCCGGGGTCGGCGATTCCGTACGGGTAGAGATCGATACGCATGTCCGCGAAGATCACATTCATCTTTATGGGTTTATCGACGTCACAGAACGCGCTTGGTTCCGGTTGTTAACAACTGTTCAAGGGGTTGGCGCGCGGGTGGGGCTTGCAATTCTGTCCGTTCTTAGTGCCGATGAACTCGTGCAGGCGGTTGCTGCGCAAGATAAATCGGTTGTTGCCAGGGCGAATGGAGTAGGGCCGAAGTTGGCTGGCCGCATTGTCACCGAATTGCGGGACAAAGTTGATGGGGTTGTGCTGGGGAATGTTGGTTTGGGCAAGCCAGAAATTTCTGCAAACACAGACGCCGAAGAAGCAATCTCAGCCCTTGTTAATTTGGGCTATTCACGTGGAGACGCATTTAACGTTATAGCCAAGGCTGGAAAACAACTGGGTCAAAAGGCACCCCTTGAAGCACTGATACGTTTCGGCCTTACCGAGATGTCACAATGAATGACCCGGCGAGCCGCATCGTTACCTCCGATTTGGCAGAGTCCGATCAGGACGAGTCGTCTCTGCGACCGCAGACACTATCGGAATTTATCGGACAAACTGCAGTTCGAGAGAATCTTTCAGTCTTTATCCAGGCGGCTAGAAGCCGCAACGAGGCGCTAGATCACACGATTTTCTTTGGCCCTCCAGGACTCGGCAAGACGACGCTTGCCCAAATTGTGGCGCGGGAGCTTGGGGTCAGCTTTCGCGCGACTTCTGGTCCGGTTCTGGCGAAGGCTGGTGACCTAGCGGCATTGCTTACAAACTTGCAGCCTCGCGACGTCCTGTTTATTGACGAGATCCATCGACTGCATCCTGCTGTCGAGGAAATTCTCTATCCAGGGATGGAAGACTTTCAACTCGATCTGATCATCGGCGAAGGGCCGGCGGCCCGTTCAATCCGTATCGATTTGCCACCTTTTACGCTGGTTGGGGCGACAACGCGTACCGGTTTAATCACCACGCCTCTGCGCGAACGATTTGGTATTCCATTGCGGATGAATTTTTACGATATAGAGGATATGCAAGAAATTGTGGAGCGGGGGGGCCGAGTTCTTGGAGTAACCCTTGAAGCAAACGGCGCGCGGGAGATCGCCCGGCGTAGCAGAGGGACGCCACGAATCGCTGGGCGGCTGCTGCGTCGCGTCGCCGACTTCGCTCTAGTGGATGGGCAATCTGTGATCGACGCAACCATAGCGGACATCGCTTTGGCCAAGCTGGATGTAGATGCTGATGGCTTGGATGCAATGGACCGGCGGCTCTTGTTCTGCATTGCTGAGAATTATGGCGGTGGTCCGGTTGGCGTCGACACTTTGGCGGCAGCATTGGCGGAACAACGCGATGCGATCGAAGAGGTTATCGAGCCTTACCTCATTCAGCGCGGCTTCGTGCAGCGTACGCCACGGGGCCGGATGTTGACCGGGCAGGGGTGGCGGTATCTCGGCCTTGAAGCGCCGGCAAGGGCGGAACAGCAACCCGATCTTTTGGATGTAGTATCCGAGGATAACCCGTGCAATGGCTGAGTTGGTCGCATTTCATACCTGCCCGGTTAGAGTGTATTACGAGGATACGGATGCCGGGGGAATAGTTTACTATGCTAACTATCTGAAGTTTGCGGAGCGCGGTCGCACGGAAATGTTGCGTGACGTTGGCATTGGGCATAGCGATATTTGGAACAGTTGTGGGGTCAGGTTCGCAGTACGCAACCTATCAGCCGACTACATCAAGCCGGCAAGACTTGATGATGCGCTAATTGTGCATAGCAAACTACTATCACTTCGCGGTGCTTCGATAGACACAGAGCAAGTCGTCCGTCGTAACAATGAAGATCTCGTGCGTTTGTCGGTTCGTTTGGCGTGCATCGATTACGCTGGTCGGCCGGCTCGGCTTCCGAGCGCCATTCGTTCGGCGCTAGAAGCCTATAGGCATGACGTCAGTAGGGATTGATTGATGGATCAAAATTTAGTCGAGGCCGCAGCGCTTGCCGGCTCTGTCGAGGATGCGAACTTGTCGGTATGGGGTTTATTTTTGCAAGCGACTTGGATCGTCAAACTTGTACTTATCGCGCTGATCATGGCTTCGATATGGACTTGGGCCATCATAGTCGAGAAGGTTTGGCGACTCCGCCGGCTTGATCGTGCGGCCACGGATTTCGAGGATGAATTTTGGTCGGGTGGGACGCTCGAAGGTCTGTATGAACAGGTTGGTCAAAGCCCCTCCGATCCGATGACGGCTGTCTTCGCCGCCGCGATGCGGGAATGGCGCCGGACCAAGTCACGAGGTATCGAGCCTAGTCAGTATTCCCACACCAGTCTGCAGCAACGGATCGACAGGGTGATGCAGGTCAGCCTGGGGCGCGAGATGGAGCATCTAGAACGGTATATGACTTTCCTGGCCTCTGTGGGTTCCACCGCTCCGTTCATTGGTCTTTTCGGGACGGTTTACGGCATCATGAACAGTTTCCAATCGATTGCGATTACTAAGCAGACCAGTCTGGCCGTTGTCGCCCCTGGGATCGCGGAAGCATTATTTGCGACGGCACTAGGGCTTGTCGCCGCTATCCCAGCCGTAGTCGCCTATAACAAGATCTCCACCGACTTGACACGATATGCTGGGAGACTGGAGGCATTCGCGCATGAATTTAGCGGTATTCTCTCGCGGCAGCTTGAAGAGACTGACTGACCAATGGTCCGACAGACGGCAAGCGATGGCAACCGCGGAAACAGAAAGTATCGCTATTCGAAGATGTCGGAAATCAACGTGACGCCGTTCGTTGATGTGATGCTGGTGCTGCTTATTGTATTTATGGTTACCGCACCGCTACTGACGGTCGGCGTTCCGGTAGACTTGCCGAAAACCCGCGCCGCGACCATCAATGATACGCAAGAACCATTGGTCGTTTCGATAGATGCTGCGCGCAAAATATTTCTTCAGGAAACCGAGACGACGATTGAAAAGCTTATCCCGCGTTTGCGCGAGGTTGTTAAAGCTAATCCCGAACTACGAATTTTCATTCGTGGCGATGAAACATTGCCTTATGGCACTGTGATGGGAGTGATGGGTGAATTGAGTGCAGCCGGCTTCCGCAAGGTTTCGCTACTCGCCAAATTACCGGAAAAGAAGACCAGCCAAAAATAATGCTAAGGGATGCATATCGCCGCCATCATATCAGCAACCTTTCATGTCGCGGTCTTTCTGATCGGTTGGCTGAGCGTATTGCCTTCGACACTGCCAATTATCGCGCCGGAGCAGGTATTCGAGGTGGAAATTGCGACCGAGTTGCAAAAGCCGGAACTAAAGTCAGAAATCATCGTCAAAAAAAAGCCTGCTCCGCCGCCACCGTCGGCCAAACCGCAGGTCGCTTCAAAACCCGATCCCATTATAAAATCATCACCAGAATCGGTTCCTGTACCAAAACCGAGACCCAGGTTGAAAAAAACGCCAAAACCCAAAGCAGAAATACCACACAGACCGAAACCCAAGTTCAAGAAACCTGCGAAGCCGACACCCAAACAGGTCGCGCAAAAGCCACGACCGCGACCAAAACCAAAACCGAAACCGCTGAAGCCTAAACATGATTTTGCGTCGGTTCTGAAAACGGTAAGCAAATTGGAACGAAAACAGTCGATGCCCGAGAAGCGTAAGCCAAAAGAGACCGTTTTACCGATGCAACAAATGGCGGCCGCTTTGAAAAGAAAACAACGGACGCCCCGTCCGGGTTTGATCAGAACGGGCATCACAGCAGGCGATGTCGATGCAATACGGCGTCAGATAGAACCCTGCTGGAATTTACCCGCCGGTGCACGGGATGCCGATAAGATGGTCGTCGAAATCAAGGCCGCAGTTGGCCCGGATGGTCGTGTCCGGTCGGCTATGATCGTTGACCGGGCGCGTGCAACCAACGATCGATACTTCCGTTCCATGGCGGAGAGTGCGGTGCGTGCGATGTTAAACCCGCGTTGCCAACCACTCAGGCTGCCCAAGGAGAATTATCACCAGTGGCGCAACATGACTTTAACTTTTTATCCCGGGGAGATGTTTTGAAAATGATTTGGACCCGAGCGCTCGTACTGAGGCTTATAAGTCTTACGCTGCTGTTCGTCTCATTTGCTCTCTCCGTGCACGCCGAAGTGCGTGTTGATATTCGACGGGGAAATGTGGAGCCATTGCCCGTCGCCGTGACGGTGTTCAGCGGCTTAAAAAAACCGGAGGTGCGGATCGGCCGTGACATTTCGGACGTCATTTCGAAAAACCTGGAGCGGTCGGGCCTGTTTCGTCCGATTGATCGTCGTGCCTTTATACAAGATGCGGCAACGTTGGTGGTGCGTCCTCGATTTTCCGATTGGCGCGTGATCAACGCGCAGGCACTGGTTCAGGGAAACGTTAAAGTCCAGCCAGACGGCCGATTGCGTGTTGAGTTCCGGTTATGGGATGTATTTGCGGAGGCGCAGATGACGGGGCTCGCCTATTTCACGGAGCCGGAAAATTGGCGCCGTGTCGCTCATATAATTTCGGATGCTATTTATAAGCGCGTGACAGGAGAAGATGGGTATTTTGATACGCGAATCGTTTTTGTTTCGGAGAGCGGGCCACGAGATAAACGGATTAAGCGGCTCGCCATAATGGATCAGGACGGTGATGGATTCCGCTTTCTCACTGACGGCAAGGCGCTCGTCTTGACACCTCGCTTTTCTCCTACGACGCAGGAAATCACTTACCTTTCCTACTACAACGACTCACCTAGGGTTTATCTGTTCGATATTGAAACAGGTCGAGAAGAGGTGCTCGGAAATTTTAAAGGGATGACCTTTGCACCGCGGTTCACGCCGGACGGAAAGTCGATCCTAATGTCCTTTGCGACGGGAGGGAATTCCGATGTCTACCGCATGGACCTTCAAACGCGAAAGGTGACACGGCTTACGCGTCACCCTGCCATAGACACTTCGCCCAGTGCATCGCCGGACGGCGAGTTCGTTACGTTCAATTCAGACCGAGGAGGGTCGCCGCAAATTTATGTGATGGACGGTAATGGTGGCAACGCCCGTCGAATCAGTTTCGGCCGTGGTCGATACGGCACTCCGGTTTGGTCACCTCGTGGGGATCTTATCGCTTTTACCAAACAATTAGGGGGGAGGTTTTATATCGGTGTAATGCGGCCGGATGGCAGCGGCGAACGATTGTTGTCCGAGAGCTTTCTGGACGAGGGGCCAACCTGGGCGCCAAACGGGCGCGTTTTGATGTTCTTTCGTGAAACGCCCAGCGACAGGCAGGGAAGGGGAGCCACGAGCCGTTTGTATTCCGTGGACCTCACGGGACACAACCTTCGAGAGGTTGTAACAAGCGGAGACGCCTCTGACCCAGCCTGGTCGCCGCTCAACCCGTGATGGTAAGAGGATTCTATGGCATTAACAAAATATTACGGCGTTATATTTGCGTGGGTAGGTTGTCTTTGGAAAATTTGGTTGGGGTTAACCGGCTTTCAATATATCCTTGACTTGCTACTATATTCGCGACAGAAACTCCCGATATTCCGCGCAATAGGGTAAAAATAGTAACCACATATTCCGTCCGAGGGGTAATTAGATGCGTATGAAGATTTTAGGTGTGTTCGCGGCGGCTTTATTGGTTTCTGCGTGCGCGACGGAACCAGAAGATTCAGGTAGCGCAAAAGGCTCAGGTTCGTCGGCACAGGCGTCTTCGTCTGCGGCACAAACGGGTTCAGCTCCAAAGGCGGTAGCGAAGAAGAAAAAAGTTATGCCGACAGGCGCTCCTCCGGGTAGCCGCGTCGACTTCTTCGTGAATGTTGGCGATCGCGTATTTTTTGGCCTGGATAAATCGGAAATCACGCCGAAAGCGGCAACAACACTTAAAAAGCAAGCGGCTTGGCTGCAAAAATTTCAGAACCGCACGATCGTCGTTGAGGGACACTGCGACGAGCGTGGTACTCGGGAGTATAATTTAGCGCTAGGCGAAAGGCGTGCAAATGCAATTCGCGAACATCTAATTAGCTTGGGTGTTGCTCCTGCTCGGATCGAAACTATCAGCTACGGCAAGGAACGTCCCGCCGTCTTGGGCTCTAACGAGTCAGCCTGGGCGCAAAACCGGCGTGGGGTAACCTTACCGAGTGGCGGTGAAGGTAGCTAGGTCCGAACGCGCAGAAGCCTATTGGTGAAATTGAGGCGCCAATAGCGAATTGGGTAAACGCCTTAATATTGCCAAATTGAGGTGATAATTCAGGCCTTATGATCCTGTTTTGTTTGAAATTTAAGAAATGTGGAGAGTGGTCTAAGGCAGTGCTCTGCCTGATTTTGCGTGGCCTGGTCCTGCTATGTTTTACGCTAAGCGTTTTTACGGAGCCAGTATCTGCGCAGTCTGATAGCGCTGACCAAAATACGCTTGTTCAACATATC
>PBDC01000092.1 GCA_002717185.1 Rhodospirillaceae bacterium | reverse complement strand
TCTTTTTGTTTGGCTAATATGGCTTTCTTTTTAGTCATTTCTGCATCAGACGCTTTAAGTTCCAATATGGAGACAAGCGCTGGCGAAATATTACCATCAAATGCAAAGCCACTATCTTTGCCCCAACTCAAAATTGCAGATAACAAATGTGGATTCAAAATCCCGTCAACTTTTTCTTTGTAGTAGCCAAGCTTAGAAAGAGAATTTTGGACACTAGAAACTTTATTTTCAGAGGATTTATCTGAATTTTTCTTTTGAGAAATATTAGAATTTTCATGTGCTTTTTCAGCTACACTTTCTTCTTTAGCCTTCGAATTAGCTAGCTCCTCTCTGCGTTTCTTCTCCTGTTGTGCCCATAAAGCCCATTGCTTCCAGGTGACTTCAGTGCCGTCTCTGTAAACCAATTTTTCTATGTTCATTGTTTGTTGTTTAGCATCTGGGCTATTTGAAGTCCTATTCTCCCAATCCCTTTGCCTAAAGAGCAATATTTTAGAGCGCTTATCAATAATAATGCTTTCTTCAAATGACACCCCTACCTCATGCCACGAGCTTTCATTAAAACCATTTTGCTCAATTGATTTCCCGTAAAGTGTTAATGAAATTGTTTCAATATTTGTATTTTTAAATTTTGACACCCCCGATTCTTTTAACTCTACTTGAATCTCCCATAGCATCCCATAACTGGCGTTCCATTCTTCTTGCACTTTGTACGTAAGGCTTGTGCCAACATCCGAATCTAGAAAATTCTCTGGTATTTCACTCACTATGGTCGTTTCTATATTACTGTGCCCAGGCGAATATGGCTTCATTCCATTTTCGGCAAAATTAGCTACCCATTCGGTGTAATTATCAAATCCAATATATGTATCAGTTATTTTTGTTACTTTAAATTTTTTTGTTTCTCCGCTTTCAGTCTTATAAATAATTTCTTTAATTCGGCTTCTATCAACCCAATTAATTCCTTTGCTTTTCTCTACCTGATTACTCGCAATACTTGCCTGGTTCTTATTCGCTTCGGGACACGACCACGTCATAGTGGTATCAGACTCACTCAAATGAGTAATTTTACATTCGTCAGACGTTACACTGAATTCCCATGTGCCATTTATTGGCCATTCGCCAGGGAATTCCTCCATCGAAATTTTATCACCTCCTTCACTTTCTAATCTTGACGATTCAAAATTCTCTTGTTGCTCTATTATCCAATCATTGCCATCCTTAAAAACCTTAAATGGCCTTTCTCCATTTATATATTCTAACGTAATATCTTTATTTAACATGGAATTCATGATTTTATTAAATTTATCTTCCGCAACAGATTGTGATGCGTAAAAACAATATGCCATGATTACTAAATTCTTAACGTGCACCAACTTAACTTTGGAAAATGATTTAAATAACTTTTTTATATTCTTTAACATTAATAATCCCTCCGGTAAAAAGGCTTACGTTTACGTACGCCATTCAATAGAGACCAATCACCTTGCTCTACCTCATACCCCTCTGGGTATGGAGGTCGTACCTCTAGTTCTATTGATTCCATTACTCGATCATCACGATAAAAACTTTGAGCAACCAAATTCGCAAATTGCCTGGAAACCTGAGGATAATTACATCTGAAATTGATTGTAATTTTTTCTTGTGTTTTCATGTCTAGCTCAAGAAACTCTACATCATATTGTTCCTTTGTTAGCGTTTTCACTGCCTCCAAACTTTCCATTAATTGATCAGGATGTCGATTTGCATCGTTTATAATGCTATCTACTATTTTGGGGTCACTTGCTCCTGGAGTGCAGTATTCATCACTTTTTGGGATTACCATCTCTGCCAACACCGCTACAATTTGGTGATCTTTTTCACTAAAAGTAATGTCCATTGTATCTCTCACAATACCGAAACCCATTCTAATCGAATAAATTTGTCAATCGATTTTTCATCTGATCCGCTACGTAAAGCGCAAGGGCCTGTATCGTACTGGTCGGATTTACACCTGCACTGGTAACAAAAATACTGCCATCAACGATAAACAAGTTACGAATATCGTGGCAACGCCCCCATTCGTTGACTACCGATTGTTCAGGGTTTGCGCCCATACGTGCCGTTCCCATTAGATGCCAGCCGCCATGTCGGATGGGAGTTTCACTCATTACGTCAATTGCACCAGAGGCCTCTAAAATTTCCGTCGCGTGAGAGACAGCGTGATCCATCATTTTGATACTATTGTCGCTCAGGGTGTAGCTGATTTTAGGAGCGGGTATGCCATCGCTATCCTTTAAATCAGGATCCAACGTAACAGTGTTTTGTAGTTCTGGAAGATCTTCGCAAACGGCTACCATGCCGGTCATGCGCTTATACAGGTTACGGAATGCCCGGTGATGATCCTTGCCCCAAGGAATGCGACCCTGTCGCAAGCCGGTATGTGCGGTGCGAACGACAGGGTGTCCGCGCTGTATTTCAAAGGTATAGCCACGAGCATAACCACGTGCATCGTCCGTTTCATAAAACTCCTGACTGCGTATTGCCTTGTGCGGTCCTGCTCCACCATCAGTTTCTTCTTCAAAAACACCAATGATCTGTGCGTAGGGATGGAACATCAAATTTTTGCCAACGAGGCCGCTATTATTAGCCAGACCATCAGGAAACTGCGTTGAAGTGGAATTGAGTAACAGTCGCGGTGTCCCAACACCGTTACAAGCTATAACGACGACATGAGCTTTGATTTCAACTTCTTCGCCAAGAGCGTCGTAATAAATTGCACCGCTCGCCATTCCATCATCGCCAACGGTAATTTCTCTAACGCGACAATGGGTACGCAACTCTACGCCTGCACGCAGTGCGTGCGGCCAGTAAGTAACGTCAGCGCTGCCCTTTGCACCCTGCGCGCATCCGCTACCACACGCGCCTAGATTAATGCAGGCTGCACGGCCGTCATATTCCTCGGTTACGATTGCTGTGTCCGACGGCCACCAATGCCATCCGAGTTTATTAAAACCTTTTGCCAACAGTTGCCCCGACTTACCAAGCGGCAGTGGCGGCAGTCTATGAGCATTGTCCCGCGGATACGCCGGGTCTCCATGTAACCCTGCCACACCCGTCATCCGGTCGTTTTCACCGTAATAAGGCGCGAGTGTCTCATAATCAATCGGCCAATCATCTGCCACCCCATCAAGGCTTTTGACTCGAAAATCCGAGGGATGAAAACGAGGATAATGGCCTGCGTAAAGCACTGTGCCACCGCCGACACCGTTGAAGTTTGCGACCTTGATGGGCGAGTTATCATCGTTGATAGGATAGTCTGTCGGCAAAGCCCTGATATTTGGGCTAATTGCCATGTCACCCTGGGCGCGAGCCTCCCAATGACGCTCAGTGCTTGGATATTCCAGAGGGTTCATTAGTCCGCCCTGCTCCAGGCAGACGATATGCATCTTCGTTTCCGCCAGGCTCCAAGCCATAGCTGCACCGGACGCACCGGCGCCGATGATCAGAACGTCAACGGGATCATCGGACATATAGGGCTCCTATCAGATTGGTTGCCGACGCAACGTTATCATTTTAAATGCACGCACCCTAACCCTCCCACTGTCGAGAACAGTGAAAAAATTCTAGGCTACTGAATATTCGAATGGCGGGAGAATTTGAGTATGAGCGATTGGAGCGGCGTCACCCGACCGTTGCCGGTACCGGACCAGTGGACAAAGCCCTTTTGGGATGCAGCGAAGTATGGGCGTTTGGAGTTGCAACGTTGCCAGGACTGCGGGCATTTCCAGCATCCCCCCTACCCCACCTGTCTCAATTGCATGAGTATTAATCTCAAGTTCGAGCCGGTCGGCGGTAGCGGCACGATCTACGCCTATACCTTTATGCATCATACTGGTGACAAGCGCTTCGCATCAGCCGTTCCCTACGCAAGCATCGTGGTCGAACTAGATGAAGCTCCTGGTGCGCTAATGGCGGGCAACCTGCTCGGTGTGCCTCACACCGAGGCCAAGGTTGGACGGCGAGTGGAGGTGGTGTTTGAATCGCTGAACGACGACATCACTCTGCCACAATTCAAACTGGCCGACATGGAGGTCTAAGTTCATGTGGGAGAACCGATGCAAAATCGCCATAAGCGGCGTTGGCTATTCCAAAGTTTCGCGCTCGGCAGACATCCCGCTTGCCGCGCACGCGCTTGAAGCGGTGAAGGGCGCCGTTGCCGATTCCGGCCTTGAGATGGCGGATATCGACGGGCTGTCCACCTATCCAGAACTGCCGGCAACCGGCCACGCGGAAGTCGACGGTATCTCCATCGTTTCCGTAAATTGCATGATGGCGATGCTAAAATTGCCGGACCTAAGCTGGCATATGCAAGTTGGTTCGGTGAATATCGGTGGCGCAGTGCAGCAAGCTGTCAACGCATTACTTGCTGGCGTCTGCAAATACGCCGTCGTTTGGCGGGCAATGCACAACCCTAGTGGCACCTATCAGAACCTGCCCAAAGGTACGGCCGCCGGGCCAACGCAGTTCACCGCACCCTACGGCTTTGGTGGGCCGGGCCAGGGCATGGCGGTAGCATATACGCGCTGGCTAGAACGGCACGGCCAAGATCGCGAGAAAATGGCCACTCTCGCCGTCACCCAGCGCAAACACACGCAGCATAACCCGCACGCCTATTTTTACGGCACAAACCTGACGCGCGAGGATTATCTCAATTCACGCATGGTGGCCTACCCGTTTTGTCTCTTCGACTGCGACATCCCTGTGCAAGGCGCAGTTGCAATCGTTCTTACAACGGCGGATCGTGCAAAAGATTTAAAGCCCACGCCGGCCTACATCGCTGGTTATGGTCAGCGGCTTCATTTCGAGGTCGCAGGACGCATTGGCAGTCTCAGCGACTACATGTTGGGAGGCAGCTCTTCCTCAAAGCTTACTTGGGAACGGTCCGGCTTCACACCGAAAGATGTCGATGTAGCGCAAATCTATGATGGTTTCTCTGCATCCGTCATATATGGACTGGAATCATATGGATTCTGTGGTGAAGGCGAGGCTTTGGACTTCATACAGGACGGTCGTATTGAACTTGACGGCGAGTTGCCACTAAACACTTTCGGTGGCAGCCTGGGTACCGGCCGCATTCATGGGCTCTGGCATATCATCGAGGGCGCGCTGCAGGCTTCTGGCCGTGCTGGCAGCCGCCAAGTAGAGCATGCCAACGTTTCTTTCGTTGGCGCCAGCGCCCCGCTTGTCACTGGCACAACCTTCATCTTCGTTAGAGAGCCTTATTGATACTTCTTTAACTGCGCAAACTAAATTTGAGCGCTACTTATAAACGCCTGAATATGATGTTTGGCTGGATACTTTATTCCGCCGCGACGCTCTTTCCCTGGGTGTGCGGATGCAACATCATAGCCGTAACCTCACGTAAATTTTCGACAGCATCGAGACTTTGCAGACGGTCGAATAATGGTCGGATGGCATGCGCTTCAAGACTGCGCTGGGAACAATCTTCGAATTTCTCCCACAATTCGCGTTCCGACATAGGATTATTGAGCCCCCGCCCCATATCGACATCGTTCAACGCACTGAATGAGGTTCCATCCTGCATCGTCACGGTAACTTCGGCAGCGAACTCAGAGAAAGGCCCATCATGGCTGCGCGCTTCGACTTTCTGCAAAAGCGTGCGCACCGCTTCTTGCTCAAAGGCTTCAGGCTCAAAATCAGCCAATCGGATACGACCATCCATGAGCGCTCGCGCTACAACATATTGTTGACTGAATTTACATTGCAGAGGCGTGCGTGGGTCGGGATTGTTGGTATGCGGCAGCCGCAACGGATGGACCAATACATCGATGGACTGAACCAAATTTGGGTCGATATCGTTCGCGGTTCGCACATCAAGCGTTGCCTCAATCGAGGCGTGCGTCGAACCGCAACAAGGATGCTTCTTTAAACCGACGCCGACGCTGACAAGGTCAAACGGATCACCCCAATTCGCCAGCATCTTGCTCGCATCATATGTCCCTGATCCATTGAATACTTCGAGAAAACCTTGCTTGTGCTCAAAAGCGTCCGCATTAGCCGTGAAGCCGTCTTTGGCCAAAAAAGCAGCATAGAGCCCGTTACGGTTGCCCTGCCCAACATGCAGCGGCTTAGTCATTGAACCGAAATTGGCTTTTAATCCTGACGCGAACGAAGCCGCGATACATAGCGCGTTCGCTGTCTGGTCTCTTGAGAGATCGAGCAACCGCGCGGCGCTTGCAACCGTGCCAAAGATGCCTAACGTCGCTGTCGGATGCCATCCTTTGTCATAGTGGTGTGGGTGAACGCCGCGAGCGATCCGCGTGATTGTCTCATTGCCTACCACGTAAGCCAAAAGGGCGTCTTTTCCACTGAACTCGTGAATATCACCCAGCGCGAATATAACAGGCATCATCATCACAGTGGGGTGACCACCCATGGTCGCGTTCATATCATCAAAATCAAGCGCATGCGACGCGATACCGTTGAACATTACCGCATCCAGTGGATTCGTTCGGTAACCGCGACCGAGCAATGCACAGGGTCCTTCCGCACCGGCGAAACCCGGCATCCTCTCAACGATATGTGACATCTCTTCGGACGCACCCAGAAAAGCACAGCCAACCGCATCTAACAGAGCGGCTTGTGCCAAAGGTACCGCGTCAGCCGGTAAATTTTCGTATTTTATGGCGTGGATCCGCTCCGCTAAATCATGTGCGATGCTCATAGGCCCCTCGGTTCCTTTACAAGTGCTTCATTCGTTAGACTAAACCAAAGCGATCATGAACCGTAAATTTTCAATCGCCAGCCGTTATGAGTTGGCCCAATCCACGCAAATAATCCGACAGAGGACGTAAACTGTCATCTATATCCATCTCGTCGAGAGTTAAACGTTTGCCGCTCTCTTTGTTAGGGTAGACATAAACCGTCGTGCCCTCCGGAAATAGCTTTCCCAATCCTTCTAAGATACCACCATCAAGCCCTTCGTAGGCCTCTGGACGGATAATTTCCTTAAATCCTTTAACATCAATGACAATGCCCACAGAAGATTGCGTGTAATGCGCTATAAATTGCCGAATTAAATAATATTGCAGAAAATCTGAAATTAAGACGTGAAACCCATGTGCTGCGAACAGTCTGGCACGGTCTAAGTAGTTCGTTGTATCGACATCACCTGCCTTAGAAAAATCCTTCAGGTTAATCTCAACTAAGCGAACCACCTGGCACAGATCAATTTTACGCTCCGTTGCGAAACGTTTCACTGAAGCCTCAAATTGCGCAATTTCAACATCCGCTGACAGCTCTAAATTGCTGCGCGTAACAATCACATCCTTCTTATAAAACACATTGGCTGGGGTCTGCACTTTGCCGCCCGGTCCAAAAAGAACCGCCGACGTCAATTTTGCCTTAACCAGTTCGAGTGCCATCTGTCGATTTTCAAAATGGCCGAGCCCCGGACCACTGAAGTCAACCAAGTCGATTTCAATGCGTCCTGTTTTCAGGTTGTCTAACAAGCTACGTATAAGACGTTCCGGATCTTCGGCGTACAACAAAGCACCGTAAATCAGGTTTACACCGAGAATTCCGAGTGCTTCCTGCTGTTCCAGGTTTGTGTCGTCGAGCATGCGAACATGTAAGACGATATTGTCAGGCTCCAACTCCGACGCCTGCGGAAGACGAATTCCAATCCAACCATGGCATTCGTCGCGCCTGCGGAAGCCTTGTGCGGCTACCGTATTGGTATATGCAAAAAAACGTGAGCCTTTCGGCCGCCTATCTTTGATACGCGAGACAACCAAATCGTATTCTTGAGCAAGCATGCGTTCGCAGCGGGCCCTCGATACGTAACGTCTGTTTTCGTCTGCTCCATAAATTGCATCACTGAAATCCATGTCGTAGGCAGACATGGTCTTTGCGATGGTTCCTGCTGCCGCTCCCGCCTGAAAAAACCAGCGGGCAACTTCCTGTCCAGCGCCTATTTCGGCAATAGTGCCGTACTTTAACTGATCAAGATTGATTGCCAGCGCTTTTTCGATTGTAGTTAGCGCATTATCCGACATGTGTTGTTCCGTTCATTCAAGCCATAGACGCTAAAATAGCCCAGCATCTTTAGGAGCCATATTCCCTTTTGAGTTTAAGCAGGCATTGGCATGCTTCTGGAGCCAAAACCAAATTAGTCCTTGTCAGAAACAGTCTATAGGACACCATCTTCGGTCAATTCGGCGATTTCGTTTGTCGACATACCGAGTAGCTCGCCGAAGACATACTCATTGTCCTCACCATAACAGGGAGCACCGCGGTCTATTCGTCCTCCAGCATAGGCTGGGCTTTCACTTAGCTTGACCGGAACTTCGGCGACCGGCCAGCGCCCGATTTTGGTTCCGGTGACCTCGGTTAGCCACTCCAAAGCAGCCAATTGCGGATCACTGTCGCAGCGATCACCCGCGGTTTGACAAACACCAGCTGGCACACTGGCCGCCTGAAGCACTTCCATCAGCCGGTAGGCGTCACCGTTACCGGTCCAGGACCCAATGGCCGCATCGAGCGCATCCTGATGCGATAACCGCCCGGACAAATTCGCAAACCGGTCGTCCCTCGCCCAACCTGGATTATTTGCAACCTTGCAAAGTGCTTGCCATTCAGCATCCGAGAAGCAAGCAATCGCTATCCAACGATCTTTCCCTGCACAAGGGTAGACGCCATGTGGCGCCGCCGGCTTATTCGGCGAGCGATTGCCCGAGCGGGTCCAGACCCGGCCGTTGGCCGACCAATCAAGTATCGTCGTGCCATTGATAAACAATCCGACTTCAGTCTGCGAGGCGTCTATCCACTGCCCCTCCCCCGTTCGGTCCCGGTGGTAGACGGCACTCAGCATTGCTAATGCAAAGCTGTAGGCTCCCATCCAGTCTAGATAAGAATATCCCCAGCCGGCTGGCATCGCCGGCTCTGGCAGGCCCGACATCTCTGATAAGCCGGAAAAAGAATTCGCGATTGGACCCACCGTGCGGAAGCGACCGTAGTTCCCCTGCGCGCCCATACCGCTTTGTTGAACGTAGATAATGTCGGGCTTGATTGCCTGCAGAACATCGTATCCGAGGCCCCAACTATCGAGCACGCCGGGTGAAAATCCTTCTGCCACGATATCGGACATCGCAACCAGCCGCTTAGCAATTTCTAAACCCTTAGGATGCCTGACATTGAGGGAAATACCGCGCTTGCCCGGGTTCTTATTATTAAATTGCCCGCCCATATCCGGATCAGTGACGCCTTGCAGTGGCGCCGTCGCTTTCTCACGCGCTTCACGGCCACCGACTGGCGCCATAGAAGCCATACGAGTATCAGGGTGGCTTTTTAACTCAACCTTCAGGCTCTCCGCCCCGAAAGACGCCATGAAACGAGCACCTCCGGCGGATGCCAGAAACCAGGTGAAATCGAGAATACGGATACCATCTAGCGCCAGCGGCTTGCCTCGGCGCGACAGCGTACCGGCTTTCGAAGGATCCGCATCGCTGGCGAACTTTGGCGCGGGGTTAGGCAAAGCCTTATCCACGGTGGCCGCATCTTCATTCAACAGCGGTGCGCGACGTCCGGGGGCCCAGCCGGTCGCTGTCCCAATCCACTTGCTGGTCGCATAGCGAAAGCTCTTACCCAGCTCTGGATGCTCAATATCCATGCAGCTCTTGCGTGATAACCAGTGCGGGTCGAGCGCATTTTCGTGCGGCTTTCGCAGTGGCGCCCATAACATGCCCAATTCCTGCGCCTCTCGCCACGGTACGTTGTCGTAGGTGAAGTTGCGCACGAAACGTGTCATGTCTTCCATGCCTTTGTCCCGGCTCTGCACCGGTCCCGTACCCGGCACAAAGCGACCTCCCTTGGAAACATCGGTGTTGTCCGGATCGAGGCCACTTTCAATGCCATACCGTTCCAGTAGCTCGATCAACCGATCGCCGTCGCCGGTCCGCGTCCCGAGGCTTGCCATCACCCAGCGGCCGTCCTTCGTGTGCGCAATCGTTGGCGCTGGTGAAACTACTTCGCGTGCGTGGCGACAAGTCTGGCGTAATACCGGCGCCCGCCGCATCACCCAGGACATTAGGTCGACTTCGGTGCATTTCGAGACTGCCTCGTGCACGGCACAAGATACAATTTGTCCTTGCCCAGTCCGAAAGCGGAAGATCAACGCAGCGAGAATTGACATCGAAAGTTGCTCACCGGCGACGTGATAGGCGTGCCACATCTGCGGGGCCATTGGCGGCAGATCATATGTGCCGTCCGGCAGCGGGTCGTAGCCACAATTCATCATCACCCCACCTAGAGCCAGGTGAACGAGGTCGGAGGCCTTGTAGTCTGACCACGGTCCATCATCGCCGAACGGGGTCATTCGAGCATGGATCAAGGAAGGGTGCTGTTGCGCCAGAGCCGCACTGTCCAGCGTGCCCTTGGGCGTCGATTCTAGCAAAACGTCTGCGGAAGCGACCAACTTATCAAAGCGTTTCCGGCCATCCGAATTCGTGATGTCGAGTTCAACTGACCTCTTACCCCGGTTGTACTGCCAGAAAAACAGCGAACCCTCCGGGTCAGGATTATCCTGGTAGAAAGGCCCAATGCTGCGCGTCGGACTGCCACCAGGAGGCTCGACCTTCACTACATCCGCGCCCAGCCCGGCAAGTGCTAAACCGCAATATTCCGCCTGCTCATCCGCCAGTTCAATTACCCGCACCCCTTCAAGTACACCGGGCTTTTGCTCAAGCCCCAAATCAACGATCCCCGTATCATCCGCCGTCATATTGCCCGTCTCCCAAATATCGATCGCCACACCCAGAGGATGCACCGATTAATCATGTCAGGCCGGACACTAGCCGCCAAATAACCTTGCAACCTGCGTTCACAGGTTCCTTTTGCCGCCTCGTAAAAAGATTAAACGATCTCAAGAGCGCGTTAGCGTTACCCAAGCAATTTTGCCGGACCGCCATGCTATTACCGAACCAGGGCTCTAATCCGCTGTGAACAAAAAACACACATTATTAACCTTTAAGGACAAAGTGTCATAAGCGATCAGCAACGCCATATTGGATAGAACAGAGGCCAAATGCAGTTCAATTTCATGCTCCGCAATAGCGTCGCGCGTCTTGATAAATCAGACAGTATAATTCTCGCTGGACAAAGTGCAGACGCGTCATTGGCTTCCTTCCACCACATTGCTATATGGCAGTTTGATTAAAATACGCTAGCGCGAGTGCAAGACTATGGACGACGACCTGCAACACCTAGTGACTTGGCACAATGGCGAGAAGAGCTACTCGCCATTCAGCGAAACGGAAATGGATCGCCGGCAATTCGCAATGCGGGCGCAGATGGCGATGGCTAGACTGGATGCATGTATTTTCACCTCCCACCACAATATCTGTTACTTTTCTGGTTTCCTGTATTGCTATTTCGGCCGCCGCTACGCTTTTGCCTTGACCGGTAACACCGCGACGACGATCACTCCGGCAATCGATGGCGGACAGCCATGGCGACGCAGCTTTGCGGATAATCTGACCTACACTGATTGGCAGCGGGATAGCTATTTCCGTGCACTGCAGCAGACCTTGGGGTCGCCTAAGCGCGTCGGGATTGAATTTGACCAAATAAGTCTCAACCTACTAAGCCTGCTGCAGGAAGCCTTTCCAGGCACCGAATTCATCGATGCAGCTGATGTGGCGATGCAGCTACGCACAGTAAAATCTGCAGAAGAGCATGCGCTGATCCGCGAAGGAGCGCGCATCTGCAAAATCGGTGGCCAAACTTGTATAGAAGCCGCAAACGCCGGAATTCCAGAGCATGAAGTAGCTTTAGCCTCAACTAACGCCATGGTACGCGAGATTGGTGAAAGCTTTCCTTTCGTCGAATTGATGGACACCTGGACTTGGTTCCAATCCGGCATCAACACAGATGGCGCGCATAATCCAGTCACAAACCGAAAGATCGAAAGTGGTGATATCCTGTCGTTGAACTGCTTCCCAATGATCTTCGGCTACTATACCGCCCTCGAGCGAACACTGTTCTGCGACTACGTGTCTGAAGCACACCTCGATTTATGGGAGAAAAACTGCGCAGTGCACGAGAAAGGCATGGCGTTAATCCAACCTGGTGCGCGTTGCCGGGAAATAGCTGCCGAACTGAACGAAATGTATCGCAGTTGGGATCTGCTGCGATACCGTTCGTTCGGCTATGGCCATTCATTCGGTGTACTCTGCCACTATTATGGTCGTGAAGCCGCGGTGGAATTGCGAGAGGATATAGATACGGTTCTGGAGCCCGGAATGGTCGTCTCCATGGAACCAATGATCATGGTTCCTGAAGGCGGCCCTGGGGCTGGTGGCTATCGCGAGCATGACATCCTAATCGTAACCGAGGATGGAGCAGAGAACATCACTGGGTTTCCTTATGGACCAGAGGAGATGATAGTAGGCACACAAAATTAGCTAGCATCAGCAATGCCCGTAGAATAATGAAGGAATATCTCGAAAAAGATCATTTCCAGACAATTACCCTAAACCACTCTTGAACGTGTTTCTGGATGCTGTTTAGGTGGTTCCTTAAAGCGGTGAGGAAAGAATTCCGCTTTGCAATGACATAAAATCCCGACTGAACAGGGGGAACCGTGGCGGAAAACGCCAATCACACCCGGGCTGAAGGCAAACCGACCAGACAAAGCGACCCGCTGGTCCGCTTTGCCGAAGTGCAAAAGAGTTATGACGGCATTTCACTAGTCGTCAAAAACCTTAATCTTACCATAGATGACGGTGATTTCCTGACGATGTTGGGGCCATCTGGATCGGGGAAAACGACCTGCCTGATGATGCTTGCCGGATTCGAAGCGGCCACGCATGGACAGATCTATCTCAACGGGCAGCCCATCAATAATGTACCGCCACACAAGCGGGACATCGGTATGGTGTTTCAAAACTACGCGCTGTTCCCGCACATGACGGTGTCGGAGAACCTCGCTTTCCCACTAAAAGTAAGAAAGATTGGGCGCGCCGAGGTTGAAGATCGAGTGAACAAGGCGCTGGGAATGGTGCAGCTCACAGAATTCGGCGAAAGACGGCCGGCTCAGCTATCTGGAGGGCAGCAACAGCGCGTCGCAGTGGCCCGCGCGCTGGTGTTTGATCCGAAGCTAGTTCTAATGGACGAACCGCTTGGCGCACTCGACAAGCAACTGCGCGAGCAGATGCAATATGAGATAAAACATATCCACGAGAATCTCGGCATCACCGTTGTTTATGTAACGCACGACCAGACCGAGGCGCTTACGATGTCCAACCGCATCGCAGTCTTCGATGATGGGATCATTCAGCAACTGGCGTCGCCATCGGATCTTTACGAAAGACCCGATAACTCGTTCGTCGCGCAGTTTATCGGCGAGAACAACAAGCTGATCGGCAAGGTCGTCGAGACATCAAATGGCTCTTGCACCGTCGTTCTCGACACCGGCGAACATGTGAAGGCGCTTGCCGTCAATATCGACGGCCCGAACAGCCCGACCATGTTGTCGCTGCGCCCAGAGCGCGTGGCGCTAAATCCCAGCGAGGGATTATGCGATACAACTGTATCGGCCCGAGTTGAAGAACTAATCTATATGGGCGACCATATACGCACGCGAATGTCAGTCTGCGGTCGTGACGATTTTATTGTGAAAGTCCCCAACGCGACTGAGCAATCGAATCTACAACCTGGCCTCTCAGTATCGCTGGGTTGGAAAGAGGCAGATTGCCGCGCACTCGATATGCCAGAGACAGCATAGTCGTGGCTTTTTAAGTACGTGAGGAAGACCCACAACCTAAGGAGAAAAAATATGCAACTCACCCGCAGCCTCGCTGCCGCCATCGTAGGCGCAGCATCCTTCGCGGTCGCCGGATCGGCAGCTGCGAAGACCGAACTGGTGGTGGTATCCTGGGGTGGCGCCTATTCCGCCAGCCAGCATAACGCCTATCACGCCCCCTATATGAAAGCCAATCCAGGCATAAAAATTATCAATGATGATTCCGCTCCCGAAGCCGTCGCCAAGCTTCGTGCCATGAACGAGGTTGGCAAGGTCACTTGGGACCTAGTCGACGCAGTCGCATCAGACGCCATGAGGCTATGCGACGAAGGTCTTGCTGTGCCAATCAATGCGGATAAGGATTTGGCGCCAGCTCCGGACGGCACTCCGGCATCGAAGGATTTTGGAGACCTCCTCGTTTCCGAGTGCTTCATCCCGCAGATAGTTTATTCGACGACTTTTGGCTACCGCATCGACAAAGTGAAGAGCAAACCGACCAGCGTCTGCGATGTTTTCAACCTAACTAAAATACCTGGCAAGCGCTCGCTTGAGAAAAAACCGATCAATAATTTCGAATGGGCACTGCTTTGCGACGGCGTTGCACCGGACAAGGTATATGAGGTACTCGGGGCAGACGGCGGCGTAGAACGGGCATTGAAGAAGCTAGATTCCATCAAGGATCATGTGATCTGGTGGACCAAGGGCGCGCAAACGCCGCAACTGTTGGCCGACGGCGAAGTCGTCATTGGCTCAACCTATAACGGACGTCTGTTTTCGCTGATCGAAGAAGAGAAGCAACCCGTCGCGATGCTTTGGGATTGGCAGGTCTTCGATCTAGATGGCTGGATCATCCCGAAAGGCACGCAGAACCTCGAAGAGGTTAAGAAATTTGTTCGCTATGCGACCGACACGCAGCGCCTGGCTGATCAAGCCAAATTCATCTCCTACGGTCCGGCGCGCAAATCCTCGGCGCCGATGGTCAGCAAGCACGCCAAGCTTGGCATCGACATGAAGCCGCATATGCCGACAGACCCAAACAACGCCAAAAATACCTTGCTTTTTAACTACGAATTCTGGGCCGACAACCAGGATGACTTTACGGAGCGCTTCCAGGCTTGGCTCGCCAAAAAATAACAGCCTAGGCTTTCCGGGGTGGCCAAAAGCCGCCCCGGAGGCATAGATCTTGGCAGCCGAGCGGAGCAATGGCTGACACGCAAGGACAAGAAATTTATACCGCCGACGGCACTCCGCTTAGAGTAAGCCTTGTGCAAGCTTTGCGCCGTCAGAAATTACAGGGGTTGATGCTCGTAGGACCCCTCTTAATTTTTATTCTCATCACTTTCGTCATACCAATCGGTGACATGCTTTTCCGATCGGTCGAGAATTCCATCGTCACCAACATCCTGCCACGTAGTACTAAATTGCTCGAAAATTGGGATGCTTCGACAAACGAGTTGCCCTCCGAAAAAATCTACGCAGCGATGGTCGAAGACATCAAAGAGGGCCGCATGAACCGCACGATCACTCGTGTTGGCCAGCGTCTAAATTATGAAAAACCGGGTATGTCTAGCCTGTTTCGCTCCTCCGCCCGAAAGGTCAAACGCATAAAGAAGGGTCCCTATAAACCGGCTCTTATGCAAACGCATCGCAGATGGAAGGACGTCGAAACATGGAAACTCATCAAGCAATTCATACCAAAACACACGGACGGCTATTTCCTGGCTGCGGTTGATGCCAAGCGCGAAGTCGATGGCAGCATCGTCCGTCGCATCGAGGAAAGGCGGATTTATATTGATCTGTTCTGGCGTACACTGCGGCTTAGCCTGTTTATCACGCTCATAACGCTGATCCTCGGCTTTCCTATTGCTTATCTAATGGCATCCCTACCTACCCGCACGTCTAACCTGCTGCTGATCTTCATACTCCTACCTTTCTGGACATCATTGCTAGTGCGCACTACCGCTTGGATTGCATTACTGCAGCAACAAGGTGTGATTAACGAGTTCCTCGTATTTACCGGTCTGGTTCACACGGATGCCAGACCGCAGATGATGCACAACGAGGTCGGCAGCATCATCGCGATGACCCATATCCTTCTACCCTTCATGGTGCTGCCACTATTCAGTGTCATGAAGACAATTCCGAAGAGCTATGTACGCGCCGCAGTGTCCCTTGGCGCTCATCCCTGGGCCGCCTTCTGGAAGGTCTATTTCCCTAATACGGTACCGGGCATCGGTGCCGGCGCGATCCTCGTCTTCATTCTGGCAATCGGCTACTACATCACGCCGGAGTTGGTTGGCGGTACGGAAGGCACCTTCATCTCCAATCGCATCGCCTATCACATCTCATCGTCGTTGAATTGGGGACTAGCGTCAGCGCTTGGCGTCATCTTGCTTGGTATCGTTATCTCGCTCTATCTGCTTTATGACAAGATCGTCGGTATAGACAACATGAAGCTTGGTTAGGCGGACAGTTTGGGGCAATTACCGCCATATATCTCGATGCCTGAACGGCTTTGGCATTACGGCTTCAGGATTTTATGCGGACTGATTTTCTTTTTCCTAATTTTCCCACTAGTCGTTGTTATTCCGCTCAGCTTCAACGCTGTGCCCTTCTTCACTTTCACGAAAGAGATGCTGGCGCTCGACCCAGCTGGCTATTCGCTAAAATGGTATGAAGACTTTTTTTCAAACCTGAACTGGCAGGGGGCGGTACGGAACAGCGTAATTATCGCCTTCTTCGCAACACTACTGGCGACCACACTCGGCACGCTGGCTGCGTTGGGCCTCTCGCGTCCAACGATGCCGGCCAAAACACTGGTCATGAGTATTTTGATCTCGCCGATGATCGTGCCGCTTATTATCTCCGCGGCAGGCATGTTCTTCTTCTATTCGCGCATAGGGCTGCAGGGCACGCATATTGGTGTGATTTTGGCGCATGCAGCGCTTGGCACTCCCTTCGTCGTCATCACGGTGACCGCGACCCTTGTGGGTTTTGACAAAAGTTTGATCCGTGCTTCTGCCAGTCTAGGCGCTTCGCCAACAACAACTTTCTTCAAGGTGATTGTGCCGCTTATCCTGCCCGGCGTGATATCCGGCGCACTGTTCGCGTTCATCACCTCTTTCGACGAAGTCGTCGTCGTGCTCTTCGTCGGCAGCTTTAAACAGCGCACTATACCCTGGCAGATGTTCTCAGGCATCCGTGAACACATAAGTCCCACAATTTTAGCCGTTGCGACGATTCTAGTGCTTGTCTCGATCGCGCTTCTAATTTCCGTTGAATTATTGCGCCGGCGCGGCGAACGATTACGCGGGATACAGGAAACATGAAAACCACCGCTTGCACCCTACGCTCACTTTGTATTGCAGCGATGATTGGCTTGGATACCTCGCGGTAATCCAGATTTAGACATTTTTAATGACCAGTTTGTTAACTCCAATCCGGTAGCGCCACCACATCACGGCCGGCGATGCGCCCGCCGATGAAGCACTCGGACAGGTTCGCGCCGGACAGATATAGGTGACCCCAAATACTACCTACCTCGCCGGCTTCGTAGAGGCGAGGAATAGGCTCCCCATAGGCGTTGAGAATTCGTTGTTTAGTATCGTGCACGGGCCCACCTTGCGTGTTGGAGACGACGGGCCAGATTTGCCCCACATAAAAGGGAGGTGCCTTAATCGGTGCCATGGTCTTGGATGGACGTTTGTGGGTGCTATCCTGACCCGCCGCGCAGTCTGCGTTCCAACGGTCGAGGTTGGCTTGCAAGGTCTCTGGATCGCAACCAATAACATTGGCAAGGTCAGCGACTGTGTCACATTTAGTCAAGATACCATTTTGTACTTCCTTAAGGTTGTCTTGACTCCATTCATAGGGCTCAACATCGCGATCATTGAAGACTACACCGCCCAACGGATAGAGCTTGCGCCCAGCCTCATCGACGACGCAATAGCAAGGAATGTAGGGCTGTTCCTGCGTTGCCGGATCCATGGCGTCGAGAGGACGGTGACCAGTATCCTGTAGATAGGGCTCATATTCGTTCATGAACCGACTACCCTTACGGTCGAGTAGGATATAACTCATGACAGTATCCGGTTCTCGCACTTCAGGCACCCAGTCAGGTAATCGCTTCATGCGGATCGCAAATGGAAACGCCGGATCTGTGTGGCGAAAACCGTAGGATCCGTGGAAGTGCCACATATGCCAAAGGTCGGCTCCCACATCGGTTGCCATTCGGATGCCGTCACCAGTATTTCCGCGAAACGCAGCCGATATTACCGGATTGAGCTGCCAGTACTGCCGTTGCATCGCCTGGTTTGCTTCGAAACCGCCGCAGGCGAGTATCACACCCTTGTTTGCCCGGATCGCCCGGTCTTCGCCATCAGATCCGACTACCCACAGGCCGTGTACGTCGCCATCAGGCCCGGTAATCAACCGAGCAGCCGCCGTTGACAGGCGTGTTTCGATGCCATCGCGGACGTTAACATTATCTTCCAGTACCTTCATAAGATTGGTGCCGAATTTGAGTGACCGGGCATGCGGATATCCCTTCTCCCGGTCGAAGCCAGGCACCTCTTCCACCTGGATGAAATAAAGGGACTCGTGGCCGGGGAAAGGGTAGCTGCCGGAGCGCTCAACGCGCATAAGCTTGCCGTTATTGACCCTAACCAGTTCTTCGAGAAACTCCTCCAGAGTAAACATCTCATCGACGAAAGCCTGTATGACGTCATCCGGCGTCGTGCCGTCATTGGTGGCCTTGAGATAGGTAAAGGCGTCGTTTTTGTCGTGCGATAGGCGCAATCCACCACCAGCACATACCGAAATGCCGCCTGGGTCAGCCATCTTCTCCAAAAGCAGAACCGAAGCGCCCGCATCATGCGCGGAAATAGCGGAAACAGCGCCGGCGAACCCGTACCCGACAACAACGACGTCTACGGTTTCATCGAACCTCTCCACAAACCGCGGATGTGCACTCATCGGCTATCTCCCATGTTGACGTCCTTCCAGTGTTTTGCGGCGGGGACGTTAGCACGCAGTCACTCACGCCACTAACCATGATCTAGACAAACGGAGATTTGGCGTTTTCGACGCATACAGTCTCTTCCTGCCAATCCGACACCACCTCTCCGGTCGAGCAAGGAATAGTAAATTTGACCGTCTCGTCATCATTTAACAGCGGGAAGAGCGAAAACGTCGATACCCTTCATGGAAGAGTGCTTGTAAACCCTTTCTCAACCTTTCGCGGTGGCATCAACCTTGCCAAAGCCGGCCTGCAGAACGTTGGCGGACAGATTTTTTTATCAAACGGGAGAAAATCAGACAGCTGGTTTTGGTCTGTGGCTCGACGCCGAAAATCGCTTGCTTTGATGACCGCACAAAATGAGTCCAAAACCTCTACTAATGTCACTAAACGGGCTATCAAGTGACACCGCCTAATTTCGACCCCACAACTAGAAAGAAATTCAGCTCTACACGTAGATTTTTTTTGGAAGACAAACCACGATACTTGCAATCGTTACAAACTTGGTAAGCGGGTACAGAATTATATTTGGCCGCGCACGAGAAGGCGCCAAATTAGCGGCCAGGTAGCGATGATGCAGCTTGAACGGTATACCGAAATTAAGCCGTCCAACCGACAACCTTAAAAGCAGGATCCTGATGATGTTCGCCAAGCGAAACCTGAGATACGAACCTCTTTCCCTGCCCGACTGGCATAATATGAGCGACGACGCTATGGCAGCGGCGGCTAAAGACTACTTCGCGTTCATGTGCAAACGACACAGTGTGCGTGACTTCGCTGACAATCCTGTGCCACAGCCAATTATCGAGGATTGTGTGCGCACCGCCGGACGCGCGCCTAGCGGTGCTAACCACCAGCCCTGGCATTTCGTTGCCATCGCCGACCAGGAGAAGAAACATTTAATCCGACTGGCCGCGGAGGAAGAAGAGGCGCGTTTCTATGACGGCGGAGCTGGAGATGAATGGCTGAAAGCGCTAGAGCCGATCGGCACCGGTGTGGACAAGCCGCATCTCGACATCGCACCCTGGCTGATCGTGATATTTGCCCAGCGCTATGGTCAGTACGACGACGGCACAACTTTCAAAAATTACTACGTGCCGGAAAGCGTCGGCATCGCGACGGGCTTCCTGCTTGCCGCACTACACCATGCCGGCCTCGTCGCACTCACCCACACGCCAAACCCAATGCGTTTCCTCAACAGCATGCTTGACCGGCCGGCTTCGGAAAAACCAGTGATGATCGTTGCGACCGGGCACCCGGCGGAGGACGCCACCGTACCCGCCGTCGCGAAACAAAAGAAAGCGTTGCGGCAGATATTGACAGTCTATGAGGCTTAGATGATGGCTAGGTGCTATAAGGGTGTGCTCACATTGGTTAACGCCAAGTTACGAAAATAGATTCCATTCAATTTTGATCGAGTGAGAGCAACGACATTTAAAGTGCTCGGATAAACAGCATCCACTCGGCCGCTGTAACCTGTCACAGTTTGAACAGACCCAAGAGGCGTTGCTCGAAGATCCCATTTTTCTTACACAGGGATATGCCGATTTGATCGGCAGCAACGTAATCAAGCATTGGGCTGAGACCACAGACGCGGGGTAGAGCCCCCGGGAAAAACTAAGCGGGAGGCCTTCCGTGTGGCCGAGGTCGCGCGGGTCTTCGATGTCAGGCTCAATCAATGCCTTCGACGATTTGAGCCTGCCCTGTTGATGCGCCAAGGCGCAATCCAATAATTTCCTGATATTCTGGCGAAGTGTACCAGGCCTTCGCCTGCTCGACGCTGTCGAACTCAAGCATGACAGTCCGTGGCGGCAGTTCGTCGCCTTCCATCGTCTCCATCGCGCCACCGCGGACCAGATAACGACCACCATACTTCGCAATCGTCGCCGGCACCTTTTCCCGGTATCTCTCGAACTGCTCCGGATCCGTCACATTCAAATGAACCACCATGTAGCCCTTGGCCATTATTTGCCCTCCCTGTAGGTCATGTTGGCGGCATGATGCCATAAATGCCAATTCATCCCAATTATCGGCAGGGAAAATTCAAACGATTGCTTTCGACCGACTGTGGGCGCCGGTGTTGTCGAACCCAGCTTCGCCTTCTATCAAGCGGGTCGTCTCACCCAACGCTTCCACGGTCTAATAATGTCAATCCACCTAATCCCCGCGCAAGCAATCGTACTTCGGCTATTCAATTCTAGTGACGATAAATGACTCCATGTCAAATACCCCATTTCAAATGAATTGGCCCCTCATTTAACGAAGCGAAAATTCCTATCATGCAGTTCCGGCCAATGTCCGGAACGGATAAAATGATTTCGATTATTGCGTTACCCCTTTCGAAGGAGGTCCAGATGCCGTTCGCAAATGTCGATGGCAGCAAAATCTACTACCGTGAGCAAGGCAACGGTGCCCCCCTAGTCATGCTGCTACCGCAGAGCGGAGGTCCTGTCGGGGTCGATCCATTTCTTAACGCCCTAGCATTAAGGTTCCGCGTGATCACCTATGACCAACGCGGTACGGGACGCAGTGACCCAGTCACCACGTCCGACGGCATGACCATGATGGGCCGGTCGGCGGAGATCGTCGGTCTACTCAACACACTAAAGATCGACCAGGCGCATCTCTGCGGACATTCGACGGGCTGCGGCATTGGCATCGCCACAACCTCCGCCGCGCCTAACCGCATTAGTAGACTGATCCTGGTCAACCCCTGGAGCCACGGTGACCGACATTTAATCACGATGCAGCGCCTGCGCATCGCCGCGGCGAGGGCACTAGACCCCTATCGCTACACTTGGTTCAACGCCAGCCTTCTGTTCCCTCCGATGCACCGGCGCGAACATGCGGCCGACTTTGAGCAGCTGGCTCTCGAAGCGGCACCGCAGGATGCCAATCAAATCGAAGCCAGGCTGGAGGCGATCATCGCCTTCGACGCCCGGCCCCTCGCTTCGAACCTCAACTGTCCGTCGCTGGTGGCGACGGCAGCGGATGATCAGCTGATGCCAGCCTGGTTCGGCACTGACCTAGCCGGTTTAATTCCGGACGCAACCCTTCTCGCTCTCGACGGAGGTGGACACATGCTGCCAGAGACACGTGGCCTGGAACTGGCGGCCGAGATCAGTACTTTTCTCACCGCCTGAACAACTGTTCGTCGATCACGGCGAGCCCAGCCCAATGACTATCACGCCAAGCTGATGTAACAGGTCTATGCATTCAAACAGGATGGATATAACAAACCAAATTGTTAAAACCGGGGTCATAAAGATTTTCAACAACAGATTGGTCGGGCCTGCTGATGACAGGATCCGGAAATAGAGGATATGGGAGAGCGCCATCGACGATGCCGGTAACCTGACGCCGCTATTCCCAAAAACCAATGAATCGGAACAATCGTATTGGCATCGTCTGATGGACGTTCCCAGCTAAAGTGAAGAAGAATACCTGAAGATGGATCAGGAGACAGACGAGAATCGACAACGAAAACAATCTATGAATAATTTCGGTGATGAGGATGATCTCTTAGACTTCTTCAGTTTGTTGAAATAACAAAGTCCACCACTTAAACACCTTGCAAACCCTCATTGAATTCGGTGGGGGCATTTCGTACTGAGAGGTCAAGCACATGAAGCGGCCGTTCCACCTTGCCTGGTTCCTTTCACAAGGCTATGGCCCCAAGAGCTGGCGCACTGACTGGCCCGGCAGCGATATTCGCCGATGGATGATGCCGGATCTGTTCGTCGA